>JALZJW010000155.1 GCA_030859565.1 Pseudomonadota bacterium | reverse complement strand
GGTCCTCGCAGAACAAGGCCTGACCGATGAGGCCATCCAGGCCTATGAACAAGGTATCACCCTCGCCGAGACCCGCGGCGATATTCAAGCCGCGAAGGAAATGCGCGTGTTTTTGAAACGCTTGCGCAAGGAGGGCTCACGCGCAAGCGGCCGTTAAGCCGAAGGCCTCGGATGTAGGGTGGCTTAGGCGCGCCGTTTGCGCCGTAACCCACCGACTCGACGCGCGTAGCGCGTCACCCTCGATGAGGGCACGCCCCTGACGCTCTCACCAAAGGGCCCACCAAAGGGGCCAAGCTCACTTTGTTTTGCCGCGAGGCTTGGCCTCGCATCGCGGCTCAGTCATTCGCTCTATCGGCGTGTAATTAATCGATCTGGCCCCTTTCTCTCACTTTCTCTCAGCATGTCCCCATAAGCCCCGGCGGACTCCATCACCGCCGTGAGCGACCCACAGGCTAAGCCCGTCAGCCGCTCAACCAGCATCGGTGTCTCCGCCAGGTGCGCCCACTTCACCGAGACCCCTCCCGCTCAATGTCCATCAATACCCCATACTGCTCGACCGGCCACATCCACCGCAAATAGCAGCGCTTTGCCCTCGACGCCCCACGCCCGTCGGCCGGAAACGCCAGCGCCAGGCGTTTGTAAAATGTAACGCTACACAATAAGAGCCGAATAATTGGTGCTACACCCGCGCGAACAAGGCCCCTATCCGTGACTGAATCTTCTCCGCCGCAGCCCGCGGGTCCGGTGCGTCGCGGATATGCCGGCCGACGACGATATAGTCCGCGCCGTTTCGAAAGGCATCTTCTACATCCACGGTTCGCTTTTGGTCATCGGTATTTGCCACTGGCCGAATTCCGGGCGTCACGATGAGGAACTGTTCTCCGAGGGTTTCTCGGAGCGCCGAGGCTTCGAGACCCGAGGAAATTACACCGTCGCAACCCACGGCGAGCGCGCGCCTGGCGCGCGAGAGCACGAGCGTTTTAACGTCGCATAGGAACCCGAGGTCATCGAGATCTTTCTGATCGAGGCTTGTCAACACGGTGACGGCCAGGATCTTCAGCCCCGATTTTTCTTCGCACGCCGCTTTCAAGATGTCGTCATTTCCGTGGACCGTCGCGAAGGTCGCTTGGGATTTGGTGAGCTGCCGCACGGCGGACCTCACGGTTTCCGGTACGTCGAAGAACTTCAGGTCTACCATGACCTTTTTATTCTGATCAACGAGTGAGCGCACCATCTCCACGTAACCGCCGGCCATGAAGAGTTCAAGGCCAAGCTTGTAGAAATGCACGCTCTCCCCGAGCGCGTCAACCAATGCCTGCGCTTGCTCGTTGCTCGGTACGTCGAGCGCGAAGATAAGCCGGTCCTCTGTTTCAATAGGCTTTTTGGACAGAAAGTCACCCATAACTTCCCCGCGTTTTTTTGCTTGTTGATCGCATTATAGTCCACGAGCCGCGGCTTAATCCCTTGCGCACGACTTGGCGCCAGCCAAAAGGCGCATCGGATGCGGCCGAACGGAACCTCCAAGACCGGCCAGATCCTGAAGGAGGAACACGGTGGGTAATGAAGACCATCAGAGAATACGTCTCAGCGCCGGCCGGAGCCGTGATCTGCTTGGTTGACTGCCAGCCTCAGGGAGCCTAGGGCACCCCGTGTTTTTTTGCTTGTTGATCGCATTATAGTCCCCACGCGCTGCCGCAGAATCCCTGGCGTACGCTTGGCGGTAGCCTTCGGCGCGAGCCTTCGCCCTAAGCATTCAACGGTTTGGGCCGCTAGCAATGCGCTATCCTTTTGAGGCGTTTAACCTGCCATGACCGCTCAAGCCCGCTCACGGGATCTCGACACCGATAACCCAGTACTGATTACCCATCCGATGTACGACGATCCGGAGGTGAACTAGTGCTGGTCCGGCTAAGCCCGCCCGAGATCGGTCGCGCCATGCGGTGGTCCGGTGCCGCCGGGATCGTCGCCGGGTTTTTGTGCGCGGTGCTCTGTCGGCTCGCCGAAGCCGGTCCCTTAGCCGAGCTTGTATTGACGCTCTGTACCAGCTATGCCGTTGCGATTTTGCTAATGCGCCGCGCGAAGCGCCGCGCGGCGTGGCGCAAAGGGAATTCGCTAGAAGCATGAGGCCGGGTATTCTTCGCCGCGCTCCCGAGGTGGCGACCCACAACACCCGTGATTTGTTAGCGCATAACAGGCCGGCGGGATGTCATGCGCGGGAGTGGGCAATGAAGAACAAATATTGCGACATTGGCGTCCTCAGGAATGAGGCCGATGTCGAGCAAAACTTTGCGCGGCGCCTGCTTGAAGATCTGGGCTATTCCGATTCCGAGATTTTGCCGAAGCGAAGCTTGGAATCGATGACGGTCGGGGGGATGCGCGGTCACCCGCAGCGCAAGTACAAGCCCGATTTCGGATTGCGTGCCAACCGGAAGATTCAATGGATCATTGAAGCCAAGGCACCGGGTGAGGACCTGGACACACACGAATGGCAACCGCGCGCCTATTGCGTCCTCTTGACGGAACTAAAAGCGGAAAGACCGTCAAGTATCACTTGCTGACAAATGGGGCGGAAACCCGCCTCTATGATCCCGACCTGAACGACGCACTGTTGGAATTGCGATTCACGGATTTCGTCGCGGGGAACAAGAAATTCGAACAGTTGTCGTCGCTACTATCGCGAGACAAGATTCTAGAGTCCGACGGCGCCCACGTTGGGCCGACGTTGCGCCTGGAAAAACTGCAGTTGTCGGAAGTCAATGCCGCATTCAGTTGGTGTCACCGGCACATCTACCGAAAGGACGATATCAGTCAGTCGAAAGCATTCAGCGAATTCGTAAAACTCATCTCTTTGAAACTGATGTCGGATCGTCGCATAAGAGACAAGCATCCGGAAATTCTGGTCAATGAAGCCATAGAAATTCCGGTCGGTGAGGTCGATTTTTGCCTGCACTGGATTGAGCTTCATGAGCGAAGCACAACGAACCCGATTAACGATCTTCTTTTTAAGGGCTTCATGGAAGACATGAAGCGGGAGATCGCGCGAGAGCGCCGCAAGCCAATTTTTGAGGACAACGATTCAATTGGGCTGAAGCCGAAAACAATTCGTGGCGTGGTCAAGCGACTTGAAAAGATATTTCTGTTCGGCATCGATGCCGACCTGAACGGGCGGCTGTTCGAAACGTTCTTGAACGCAACCATGCGCGGCAAGGACCTAGGGCAATTCTTCACCCCGCGCAGCGTTGTTGAACTCGGCGTGCAACTTTCGAAGTTGCGAGTTCATGTCGCGAATGGAAACGGTAAGTTTCATACCGACACCGTGATCGACGCCTGTTGTGGGAGCGGGGGATTCCTAATAGATGCCCTCGCTGATATGTGGATCACCGCCGACAGAAAGAACATTTCACCGAGCGAGAGAGGCGCCCTAAAGAGCGAAATTGCGAACAATCATATCATCGGCATCGACGTTGCCAATGGACCAAAGCTCGCGCGAATCGCGCGGCTAAATATGTATTTGCACGGCGACGGGGGGACACGCATTTTCCACCTGAACGCGCTGGATAAGCAGTTGGCCGATGCACAGACTGACACCGCAGAGGTTGCGAAAGAGAAGATGGAATTGCGGCAATTGATTAGCGCGGGCGGCTTTGATGTCGCGTTGACCAACCCGCCGTTTGCGAAAGCCTATGATCGCACCACCGACGAAGAGACGCGCCTTCTAGATAGCTACGATGTTGGCAAGGAAGGCGGAGCGCCCCGCGCCTCAGTCCGCTCGTCTCTATTGTTCGCGGAACGCTATCGCGACCTTCTCAGGGTCGGCGGTAGGCTTGTCACGATTATTGATGACGGCATTCTTAGCGGAGAGGATCACAATTGGTTCCGCGACAAGTTGCGCGATTGGTTCCTGATACGCGCCGTCATTTCTCTACCGGGAGATGCCTTTCAGCGGTCCAATGCTCGCGTGAAAACCTCATATCTAATTGCGGAGAAGCGCGACCCCATGGTCACTCAAGCGCAACCGCCTGTGTTTATGTATCCATGCCGGTATGTCGGAATTGACGATCCGAAAAGACAGCGTGCTCGCGCTGGGGACGCTGAGGCTCGCAGATTGGCAAAGCAAGAAATTAAGGTGGTGCTTGCGGAATACGAAAAATTCCTGAGCGGCGATGTGCGGGACTACAGCGTAGCCGCTGACCGGATACTCGACCGGCTCGATGTCAAGAACTGCCTTATGAAGCCCGGCCGCAGTATCGCGATTTGGAGCGAGAAGGGCTTTCGCACATTGCCAATGTCCGATGCGCTTGAAGAGCGCGCTTACGAGGACGACGACGTGATCAGCAAGGACCACCCCGAAGAGGTGCGCGTGTTAGTCGTTCGATATGAGGGGGTGGCGGAATTTGGCGAGGAAATCCTACCGGCAGAAGGATCGTATGCGAGGCTATATCCAGTTCGCGCGAGCGACATTGTGATTTCAAATATTGCAGCGAGTCACGGGAGCATCGCAGTGGTTCCGCAGGAGCTTGATGGATGCGTGGTTTCCAGTGAGTACACCGTTCTTAAGCCGAAGCCCGGCTTCGATCCAATTATCCTGCAACTGATTTTGCGCTCGCCTGAGATCCGCGCCGACATCCTCTTGTCGGCCTCTGGCGCGAATAGAACACGGGCGCGATGGGATTTTATGCAGAACATTATTATCCCGTATCCCGGCCCTGAGATCATTGCGCGGATAAAGAAGCTCGCGCAGGAAGCCGAAGATGCAAAACGACGCGCCGTAGCGGCGTTGGAGGGCGCTCGCGAACAGACCGAAACGTCTCTTTTACTTCGGTCGGATGAGGCAACTACCATCCTTGCGGCGTTCCGCCCGCCCAAATGAGAGGCGCGCTCGTGTCTTTTCAGAAAGACGAATCATCCCCGCGCGCACGGGTGCACCCTCGCAGCATGCCGCCCCGGCTGCTGGCCGGCGCCGTGATCTGCTTTTACTGCCGGGCTTAGGCGCCCGGTGGCGGGCCCCGTCTTTTACGCGGGACCAAAGATTTACAGGAGGCTGGCACATCGTCTTCTTCGATGGCGCACCGCAGGATCGGCAGCAGATCCCGGTGCCAGCTTAAAGCAGCCTTAGGGCTGGCCTTCTTGTGTAATCCTTGAGCTTTTTCTGTCGGCAACCATTGCTCGCCTTCCCGGACCTGGTAGCACAAAATGCGCGAGCAGGAGGTTAATCTGGTTGCCGGTGGCGTAGGCGGGGTGCTTCACACCTAACCTACATGCCTCGGCCATCTGCCTAGCGCGGAGCCATTCTAACTCTGCAAAGTGCCGCTCGGATTCGGCGCGCACGCGGACTGGGTCTGGTCTTGACCTACCAGTTTCTTATATGTCGAGACTTGACCCCTTTGTTTTTGACCCCCTTTGTTTTCGGCCAGGTTTACGGTGAAGAAATAGGTTCCTCCCGCCGCATCGGCACGCCGGTAACACATCGGTTCATCCACCACCCCTATGATGTTGGCTTCATTTCATTCAGCCCAACCTTGTATCTACCCGTGCTACGCTGCGCTCCGTTAGGTGCCGGTTACGCTTTGCGTTAGACAGTGGGAACCACGAGAGGTATATTGACTCATAAGCCAATTCAATTACTCCCGGTAGGTAACACATGCGAAACGAATTTACGGCAATTTTTGAGCGCGACGGCGAGTGGTTTATTGCCTACTGTCCCGAGATTCCCGGCGCAAATGGTCAGGGCCGCACAAAGGAAGAAGCCCGAGAAAGCTTGGCTGGCGCAATTGCTCTCATTCTTGAGGATCGACGTGAGGATCACCTACGTGGTGTGCCTACGGAAGCGGAACGTGAAACAATCGTATTATCGTGAAGCGCAGCACATTGCTCTTGCATTTGCGACAACACGGCTGTTATCTCAAGCGCGAAGGTAGTCCTCACTCACTTTGGACCAATTCCGCCACTGGTGGCTATTGAAGCCGTTCCACGCCATATTGAAATCTCCACCCATTTGGCGCGAAAGATTTGTCGGAATCTTTCAGTACCTGAAGTTGGAGGTTAAGAAGCCACTGTCTAACTTTCCACTCCAGGGGACGCTCCTATCGTCGCGCCCCCGAATTCAGGCGCTATGCCACGGTGCCTGCGTCGGCGGCCCCGTATTTTTCGCGCATCAGCTTTTTATCGAGCTTTCCGACGCTGGTCTTGTCCAGAGCCTCAACAAAGATGATCTGTTCCGGCACCGCATATTTCGAAATGGTGCCGCGCTTGACGTAGCCCATGACGTGATCCCGTAGCGCGGCCGACGCAAGCGCACCGCTCTGGCCGGCCGTGGGCACGATCAGGGCCAAAGGCCGTTCACCCCACTTTTCGTCCTTGAGGCGATCCGTTATCTGGAGATAGCCGTCCGGATCAATGTTCGCGATGTCCCCCGTGTGCAGATAACCCCCAGCCCACAGTGACTCTGAGGCCTGCGGATCCCTAAGGTATCCCCGTGTGAGCCAGGGCGCGCGCACCACCACTTCACCAGTGGTCTTGCCGTCATGCGGCATGTCACGCATCTGCCCGTCCAGTACACCTGCTTTACCCCCATCAGCGTAGCGATATACGGGTTACCCCAGGCGTGTACGTGAAACATCGGCGTGATGGGCATGTACACATCGTCGCGATGGAAGCGACCCTGATGAGCCGGCATTGCCAAGCCCGCGAGCAGGGCGAGCGTGTGCAGCACCAGTTGCCGGTGGCTGAAATAGACGCCTTTGGGCAAGCCGGTGGTGCCGGTGTGTAAAAGGTCGTCGCCCGCGTGTTCTCGTCGAAATCCGGGAACGCGTACTCCGGTGCATGGGCCGCTAACAGCTCCTCATATTCCGCGTCAAAGCTACGGCGGTCCTCACGAGCTGCCACCTCGTCGGTGATCAGCACGAGCTTGCGGACACTCGTCAGTTGAGACTTAATCGTGCCCAGCAACGGCAAGAAGTCCGTGTTGACCAGCAGGACCATGGGCAGCGTGGTTCAGGGTGTAGAGCACCTGTTCCGGCGAAAGCCGGATGTTCACCGTCTGCAGCACGGCGCCCATCATGGGCACGGCAAAAAAGCATTCCAGATAGCGGTGGCTGTCCCAATCCATCACGGCGACGGTGTCGCCCGGCTTGACCCCCAGCCGGGCCAGACCGGATGCAAGGCGGCCGATGCGCTCATGCAGTTGGCGATAGCTCAGGCGCTTGAGATCGCGATAAACGATCTCCTGCTCAGGCGCATGACGCCACGGTGTGTGCAGTAGCTGCTTGATCAGCAGCGGATAGGCGTAGGCCGAAGTGGTGGAGTCAATCAGGCTCATATCGTTCCTCGTTCTCAAGCCCGCCGAGTTTAAATCTATTCCCCGCGGTCTTGCCGCGGGGACCTTAGCGATGGGGTTTCCAAAGGGGAGAGGCGCAGCTCTCCCCTTTGGTCGCCCCACGGGGTTGCATACCCCGTGGTGGGCGAAATCTATACTGACTATTGAGTTGACTGACTACGGGTCCTCCTGCCTGTTTATTGGATTGACGCCGCTTCCCGCTCGCTGCGCCTCCCGCGGTTTTTCCGATCCCTGACTCTGAATAGGCACGAACGAGCGTACATTCACGGTGCGCTCCGGTAAAGGCGTTTCGATGTGGTGAGCGCGCAATTTATCGTGGATGGCGAGGCGTAGCTCGTGGTCAACCAATGCACGTTGCGCCAGCTCTTTGACAAATACCCTTACTTCGATATTGATAGCACCCTCCGCAAAGCCGGCGATCACTACGGCCGGGTCCGGGTCCGGCATGATCAAGGGG
>JALZJW010000154.1 GCA_030859565.1 Pseudomonadota bacterium | reverse complement strand
CTCCGAGATGTCCAGTGCTCCCGCCCTTGTCGGCTACTCCCCGGCAAGGGCATTTTTTTATGCGGTCAGGCATGGCTATCACCCGCGCGCCGCTCTCCGACTGCTGGTGCAGGTGGCGGAGGCTCGGCCTCTCGCGCGTGCAGCCACTTAGCCTCGGCCGCCTCTACCTCGGCCAAGAGCCAGCGGGTGGAGTTCGGCCCAATTTTCACTGGCTTTGGCAAAAGTCCTATGCTGGTCCATCTCCAGACCGTCATCCGGCAGACCGAAAACCGCCGGGCTAGCTCTAAATCTGAGATATAACGAATCATTCTGTAAACCCTTGCATTTATAACATACGGACGGAAAACTTAGCGGATTTACGGCATTGGATCAAGCTGTCGTGACAACGATAACGGATTGATGGCGCTTATTGGGCGCATGCGGCCGTAGTCGCACGTAAAAAGCCCGCTCGGAGCGGGGGCCTTAGGTGGCGAGACGCGGCACTTGATCGACGCCGTAGGCTGGCCTCGTGAGCGGTGGAAGATGAGCCGCGTTCATGCTCATCGTCTCATCAAGACGGCGGGGGTTGCGGAAAATCTGTTACCAATTGGGTAACGGCCGAAGGAAATCAAATAACGCCGATCGTGGTTATTTTGGCCCCTCCCTCGATAATGCGCTCAAGCTCTGCCGCCCATGCGTCCAGTGCGGCGCGCTTCTGCGGTAAGTATTGCCAGTGATCGTAATGACGGCTCACGTCATGGGTCGCGTGGCCTAACACCCGATCGCAGATGTGCTTCTCGAAGCCTAGCCGAGACAGCGCCGTGCGCACGCCACGGCGAAAATCGTGGAATATGAAACCCTCAACCCCGGCCGCCTTGTCCAAGCGCTTCTTGGCCTTTGAGAGTCCGAGACGGGCCGATCCCGCCGTGTGGTGAACACGTGCTGGCCAAGCCTCGGGAGCGCGCTCAGGATGGCACAAGCGCGCTCAGGCAATGGCACCACGTGCGGACGGCCCCCTTTGGTATCGCCCATAAACCAAACACGCTCGCTGAAGTCGATATCGGCCCAGCGCATGCGGCACACCTCGCCCCGGCGCTGCCCGGTCAGCATCAGCATTTGCAGGACCGGACCAAAGGGGTACCCGAGCCCCTCGGCGGCATGCCAGACAGCCCGCAGCTCGTCGTCACCGAGCACCCGAGATCGGATCTGCGGTGTGTGCGGCCGTCTCAGTGCGGCGGCCGGATTGTGATCGAGAAGATCGCGGGAAAGGCACCAATTCAGAAGCGCATGGATCCACGCGCGCACCTTATCCGCATGGCCTGGCGTGCCTCGATCGGCCACCCCGTCGACAAGCTCGATGATGTCTCGGCGAGTGATGTGGCCAATGCGCCGATAGCGCCAGCGTGACACAACCTCCTGTTCCAATATCCGCTTTGCCTTCTGTCCGTCCTTGAGCTTCGATAGGTGGCGTTTGAAGTAGCTCTCGACCACGTGCCTAACGGTGTCATCCGTGCGGCGGCCCTCAGTCTTCTCTGTAGCCGGGTCCCGTCCTTCCGCGGCGGCTTCCAGCGCCTTGCGCGCTCGGTCGCGCGCGGTCTTCAGACTCCCGGCGCCGGTGTATGGCCCGATTGTTAAACGGCGTTTGACGCCGTTCACTCTATATAGAAGACAAAAGGTCTTGGTCCCCTTATCCGAGACGCGAAGGCCGAATCCTGGCAAGCGGGGGTCGAAGTACTCGGAACGCCCAGACTCAGGCGGGCGCATCTTTTCGCAGAGCTTGTCTGTCAGCATCACTGCCGCCATGGCTAAATCCCTGAATCGCTACGGGGTACCAGCGGGGTACCAAAACCGCGTGCTTAAGGATGGTACCCGATGATACGCAGTGTGACAAGTAGGCGGCTATTTATCAAGCAGTTGTGGCGTAACAGTGCGGGGATTTGCTACTCGCTGAAACGGCATAAAACAGAAGGGTTAGGGACTCATAATCCCTTGGTCGTAGGTTCGAGTCCTACCGGGCCCACTACTTTCAATTCAACGAGTTAGCTCCACATTAGCGGTTAGGAGCGGGGGACCACTGATCTTGGGTTACTTTGCTCAATCCGGGAGAGTTCGTTTACCTAGCGGGCGCGGCGATCGCAAATTCGTCGCGTGTGAGTGGATTGCATCAACCGATTATGCGTCATGATTGAGATCTTGCCCATGCGCGCGAGAGATCGTCGCTATAACTACAGAATATCGGTATAAACAGCACGGCTCAGTTGCTCAGGTGCTCGGGCCGAACAACAAGCGTAATTGACCAACGCCCTGCTTCATGTTTCTCCATACAAACTGCTGAGCCGGGTTTGAAACTCACGACCGGTTGATCTCCATCATCCACGACAAGACGTGACACTAGTAAACCCAGAAACGGCAGATGACTGATGATCACGGCTCCGGCACCGATCTCCTCAATCTGCTTTGCGAACTGCTTCGGCGGATCGTCGGGGTTGAGACCGGACATTGCGTCAATACTCACGTTTCTCCCTGAGTCCTTGGCGAGGAATCTCGGCGGTTTGCTGTGCACGAGTCTTACCGCTGTGAATGATCCGCGATACGCGCACCTTAGTGGCATTAAGAAACTTGGCAAGCCGCTTGATGTCCCGACGTCCGGTATCGCTTAACGGTCGGTCCGGATCCACTTCCTCTGGTACGGCGTCTCCGTGTTGAACCAGGTACACCCTCATTCTCTAACCTCCCGAAAGACCGTCACGCCTGCGCCCCAGGCATAGTCCGGTCGACGTTCGTTTTTCCCATCCCTGGTTCTGGATTCGGGCCCCTGCGTCAACGACGCGTCAATCAGGCTCTGGCACGGCGTTCGTCGAAGCGCCAGAGCCCTGCCTTGCGGGCGACTCATAGCGAGAAGAAGATCGTGCCCGACCCGTTCCAGCCCCGCAGACAGTCCTCCTCACCAAAGTGCGCGAAGGCGCTCCCAACTTTGGCGTAACGGCCGGTGCGACAAACGCGCGCCTCGTTTTCCAGCCGGTTGATGTGACAGTTGCGCGGGCATGCGCAACAGTCCTCGAGTTCCCTCAGACCTGCTGTGACACGCTCTTCAATCTTCCCTGCGCGGAATAGCTTGAGGTAAGCGGGATCGAACTCATCGATCACGAACCGCTCATCGACTTGGGGTCAACTTCAGCAACTTCGCCAGCATACTTTCGAACCTACTCCGGCACCGGGACGCTGTCAATCCGCAGCGGGGCGCAGGACGGGCCGTCCCGCCCGAGGCTAGGCTATGGTGGCACCAGGGCTTATTATGCCGCGCGCGCCCGAGCCCCTTTTGGGGCCGGAGGAGCTTTCGTTACCGGGGACCGCTTTGCATTGCTGCCCCGCACCTGGTATCCCAGCCCGTCCTCACGGGTAATTAATTTCTTATCCCGAAGCTGTATGTACGCCTGTCTGACGGTCTCCGGGGAAATGCCGAGTTGTTTACCAAGTGATTGCGTCGAGGGCAGCGAGGCTCCGGGTTTAAGCTTGCCGCTCTTGATCGAATCGTTTATTTGCCGCAACACTTGCGCATTCAGTGTCTCATCCGTGTTACGCTTGAGCCGAATGGATAGTTTTGCCACGATGTTCTCCTCCGCATAGTATGCTGTTTATCGAATGAGTATTATGCAGCCGGACCCCGCGACAAGCAACGGCTAGGTATGATTTAACCATTTGAGGTTTGGAACCGGCGCTTCGGTAGACAAAAAACCGCGACACTAGGTGTTAATAATGCGCCAATGTGGACTGGTCATATGTGCACGCCCTCTCGACTAACGCATACGGCTTTTTCCTGCGTCGATCGTGGCGGGATCGGTTGAGCTCAATGTGCTGGAGAATTATTGCCTACCACAGGAGTAGAGTCGTGCAACTGCGCCGTTGCTCGCCTATGGGGTACTTGCCCGCCGGCGTAATACTATGACTAACTAGGAAGGAACGATGCCCCAATGACCGAGCGCGATTATGACCTAGTGTTTTATGGGGCTAGTGGCTTTACCGGCAAACAGGCGGTCAAATACTTCGCTCAGCATGCCCACGAGCTGCGTTGGGCCATCGCCGGCCGCAATCGAGAGAAACTAGAGGCTATGAGGGCGCAGATCGGAGCCCCTGCGAGTACGGCAGCGGTATTGGTCGCTGAGAGCGGCGACCAAGCGGCAGTCGATGCTATCGTGTCCCGGACCCGAGTGATGCTGAGCACGGCCGGGCCTTTCGCGCTCTATGGCAGTCCCGTCGTCGACGCCTGCGTGCGCTTCAAGACCCATTACGTCGACATTTCCGGCGAGACGGGCTGGGTACGGGAGCTCATCGATCGCTATCATCAGCGAGCGGCGCTCGAGGGGACGCGCATTATTCCTTTTTGTGGGTTCGATTCGGTACCCTCCGATCTCGGTACTTACCTCCTGGTTCGCCATATGCGAAGAGAGCTAGGTGTGCCGTGCAAAGAGGCGAAGGCGTTTTTCCAGCTTTACGGTGGCTTCAACGGCGGCACCGTCGCATCGAGTTTCAACACCCATGAGTCTACCCGGCCGGGGGAGCTAAGCCACCCCTTCCTCCTCAACCCCGAAAGCGCTCGTACGGAATACGAGATCGAACGCAGTCAAGACCCGACGCGGCCGCGCTACGATGCCGACATCGGAACGTGGGTCGCGCCCTTCTTGATGGGAGCGATAAACACGCGCGTCGTACGCCGTAGCGCCGCGCTCTACGCTCAATGCGGAGAGCCGTATGGCTCGGAGTTCGTCTACCAAGAATATCAGAGGTTCAACCGTCCGTTCGCGCGGATCAAAGCCGCCGCCGCGACGGCTGGCATAGCCCTGTTCGAGAGCGCGATGTGGCGACCTTCTATCCGTCGGCTGCTAAAACCCTTGCTGCCTGTACCCGGTAGCGGCCCTTCTGAGAACACCATGGCAAATGGCTGGTTCCGCTGTCAGCTCCTAGGGCTCAGTGACGATGGCCGTAGAGTGAGTGGTCTTATCGGTGATCGAGGCGATCCAGGGAACCGCGTCACGGTGAAATGCCTGTGCGAGTCGGCGTTGAGCCTCATATCGAACACCGATGCCCTGCCTGGCGGGTATGAGCGCGGAGGCGTCCTGACGCCGGCCACCGGGCTCGGTGAGGTACTCGTTGAACGACTGCGCGAGGCGGGAATGATCATTGAAATAAACACCGCTTAATTCAGACCTCCTGATCTCGGGCTAGCGTCTTCTGTGGATCGGAGTACTAAACCGCTCGCGCGGTAGGTCGGTAGCGAGGTGGTTCCAAGTTTTCCCTGATTTCGATTAGCACGATGGGCCTGACCTGTGTTGAGGTGGTTGTTCCCCACCCCAACCAACAACACAGGAGATAGACCCATGAGTCATTCTACCAAGCCCATCAGCCCCTTGCGTCAACGCATGATCGAGGACATGACGTTGCGCAAGTTCTCGCCCAAAACCCAGACTGCCTACCTCAGAGCCGTTGCAAACTTTACCCGTTTCCTCGGCCGTTCGCCGGACACGGCCGAGGCGGAGGATCTCCGACGCTATCAGCTGCGCCTGGTCGAGCAAGGGGGTTCGAGCACCAGTCTGAACGCGACCATCACGGGGCTCAAGTTCTTCTTCGAGGTCACGCTCGATCGGCCCGAGGCCATGAAGAAGATGCGCCACGTCTATGAACCGCGCAAGCTCCCGGAGATCTTGAGCTTTGACGAAGTCACCCGATTGCTCCAAGCCGCGGGTAGCCTCAAGTACCAGGCCGCACTCGGTGTCGCCTACGGCGCGGGGTTGCGCGCCAACGAGGTCGTGCACCTCAAGGTCAGCGACATCGACAGCGAACGGATGATCATCCGGGTCGAGCAGGGCAAAGGCAAACGGGATCGCCAAGCCATGCTCTCACCGGCACTCCTGACGATCTTGCGTGCCTGGTGGCGGGAGGGCCGCAGCCAGCGCAAGCTGCTCCCCGGGGGTTGGCTGTTCCCGGGACAGAACCCGGTGAACCCGATGTCGACCCGGCAACTCAACCGTGCGTTCCACCTGGCGTGCGCCGCCGCCGAGATCGACAAACGGGTTTCGCTGCATTCGTTGCGCCATGCATTTGCCACACACCTCCTAGAGCACCACGAGGACATCCGCATCATCCAAGTATTGCTCGGACACAAGAAGATCGAGAACACCGCACGTTACAGCCATGTCGCGACGAGCCTCCTGCGCGAGGTGAAGGGCCCCCTGGAGTATCTGGATATCCAACTGCCACGCTAAGTCTTTGGCATGGCACGGCCTCCCTTGGAGGTTGCGGATATTTTCCGCGACCATGGCCCCGCGTGGCGTCTTAAGAACCTCGGGCATGTCAACCTCGGCCAGCTGAAGGTGATGTCGGCGATTGAGCGCTGCCGCAGTGCTGCGCTCGGTGGACACGTCTTGCGCTGTGACGACTGCGCCACGGTGCAGATCGCCTACAACTCCTGCCGCAACCGGCACTGTCCGAAATGTCAGGGTTCAGCCGCCAAGCAGTGGCTCGCCGAGCGGCAGGCGGAACTCCTGCCGGTTGAGTACTACCACGTGGTGTTCACCTTGCCCGCGCCGATCAGCGACATCGCCTATCAGAACAAAGCCGTGATCTACGATCTCTTGTTCCAGGCCACCGCCGAGACCTTGCGCACCCTCGCCGCCGATCCCAAGCACCTCGGTGCCCGCATCGGCTTCACCGCCGTGCTGCACACCTGGGGTTCCGCGATGACGCACCATCCGCACCTCCACTGCATCGTCCCCGGCGGCGGGCTCTCTCCCGATGGCGAGCAGTGGATCCCGTGCAAGCGGGGCTTCTTCTTACCCGTGCGGGTGCTCTCACGGCTGTTCCGCCGTCTCTTCCTCGAGCAACTGAGTGTGGCGCACCGTGCGGGGCGTCTCGAGTGCTTTGGTCAACACCAACACCTCACCGATGCGGGTGCCTTTGCCGACTTCTTGAGTCCACTGCGCCAGATCGACTGGGTCGTGTATGCCAAGCGACCCTTCTCAGGCCCCGAGGCGGTCCTCGCCTACCTCTCCCGCTACACCCATCGGGTCGCGATCTCGAACAGCCGGCTCATCGCCCATGATGACCAAGGCGTCACGTTCAAGTGGAAGGACTATCGGGCAAAGTCGGCTCAGCACTACAAGACCATGCGGTTGACGCACGATGAGTTCATCCGGCGCTTTCTCATCCATGTCCTACCTACTGGCTTCCACCGCATCCGGCACTTCGGTCTCTTCGCCAACCACCTACGCGCCAATACTGTGCAACGGATCCGTACGTGCCTCCTTGACGATGCTGATCAATCCGAAGCGGCCTCCGAGGCGCTCGATGCCAACAACACTCCTCGCCATACCTACGTGTGTCCCGCGTGCGGTGCGCCGATGATCGTCATTGAGACCCTCGAGCGAGCAAACACTCCACGGGCACCACCGTCATGAACATTTCACGAACACCAATAGACACACTGGCCAACGTGAGATACCGCCGCAGTCGGGGCGACGGTATACTATTGCTTATGGGTGGAAATCCAGAGATTTTCCAACCTTTTCGGCACACAGTTATGCAAAAAAACCAAGGCGTATCGCGAAACAACCGCTTCATCGATGTGCCTCGCACGTACCGCCAATTCGATTCTCACGTTGAAACGACACGAATCGCCCGGACAATCCCCATAGTCCGGGATCCCAGACACAATCCCGCGGTTTCCTACTTCGAGGCTTGTTAGACGCCTGCCCGGTGAGTGCTTTGCCAAGCATCATGCGCTCGCTGTACGGGCAGGCATCTAACAACCCTTAACGATAGCCGAAATTCAAACTGAGACACTACCTGGCTAGGCGGATATTGCCGGCGTCGCGCCGG
>JALZJW010000153.1 GCA_030859565.1 Pseudomonadota bacterium | reverse complement strand
TTCCAAAGGGGAGAGGCGCAGCTCTCCCCTTTGGTCGCCCCACGGGGTTGCATACCCCGTGGTGGCGAAATCTAAATTGACTCCAGCGCGCTTTACCAACAGCTTTCTCCGGCGACAATACTGGCTTATTCTCCACTTAATGAGAACAGCATAAGTATGCGTTTTCATCAATGATAGCAAAAATGGGTATCGAGGATTGCGTCCACTCAGCCCGTGCACACCGCCGACGCGGCGGCATGGGGCTTCAGCGTCCCAACCAAGTCCGAAACCGAGCGCACGCGGTGGCGCTCGAGGTACTCGATGATCCCGCGGTTGATCTTCGGGCAGATGAGCGGATCGTAGAACAAGGCCGTCCCGATCCCGACCGCCGTCGCCCCTGCGATCAAGAACTCGATGGCATCGGCGGCGTTCGTGATCCCGCCCTGCCCGATGATGGGAATACCGTGCGGCCGGCACACTTGGTAGACCTGGTGCACCTTCAACAACGCGATGGGTTTGATGGCCGGTCCCGACAATCCCCCCTGGTTATTGCCTATCACAGGGCGGCGGGTCTCGATGTTCACCACCATCCCCATGAGGGTATTGATGACCGCCAAGGCGTCCGATCCCGCCTCGATGCAGCGGCGCGCGTTCTCGGCGATTTCGGTCTGGTTGGGCGAGAGTTTCGTGATCAGAGGCTTGCGCGTGACCGCCCGGCAGGCCGCCACCACCCGGGCGGACATATCGGGATCGTTCCCGAAGGCGACACCGCCTTCCTTGACGTTGGGACAAGAAATATTGATCTCGATGGCATCGATGGGTGAATCATCGAAGATCCGAGTCACCTCGCGGTATTCTTCGATGGTCGAGCCGCACACGTTGGCGATGAAACGCGTCTCCTCAAAATTCAAGCGCGGCAAAATGGCGTCGACTACCGCCCGGGCGCCGGGGTTCTGTAACCCGATCGCGTTCAGCATGCCGCCCGGCGTCTCGGCGATCCGGTGCGGGCGGTTCCCGAGTCTCGTCTCGAGCGTCGTCCCCTTCAAGCAGATCGCCCCGGCATCGCCGTTGGAAAATCCGGCGACGCGCGTGTATTCTTCGCCGAAGCCCACGCACCCTGACAACAACACCAACGGGGTCGCGAAAGGCAAGCCGCGGAAATCGACGGCCAGCATGTCTTGTTCTCGTGCAGCCATCAGCCACCTTGTTTCATGTTGTTCTTTATCAGCCGGAAATCCCGCCGAACACGGGCAATATTATACGGCTGTGCGCGAATACCGGAGCGCGCTTGCATCTTATCGAGCCGCTCGGATTCTCGCTCGAGGATAGGCGCCTGCGGCGCGCCGGCCTGGATTATCACGAACTGACGGGGATCGCTGTGCATGCCGAGATCGGGGCGTTTATGGCGCGCGTGCAACCGCTACGGGTATTCGGGTTTTCAACCACAGGGCAAGGTTGTTATACCGACATCGCTTTCCGGCCCGAAGACGCATTCCTGTTCGGTCCCGAGACTCGGGGGCTACCACCGCACCTCCTTGAGCGGCTCGGTCCCGAGAACATCTTCCGCATTCCGATGCGGGCCGGATGCCGCAGCCTGAACTTATCGAATGCTGTGGCCGTCATTGTTTACGAAGCCTGGCGGCAGCGGGGTTTCCATGGCGCGGGTTCATCGGCAACGCAAACTGCTTTGTCTAGATGACCAATTCGCCCGATAGCCTAGCTGCACTCGATCTCCTGGCGCGGCTCGCGCGCGAGCAATGTCTGCACCGCCTCGCGCGGCTCACACTCGCCAGCCACAACGCGCACGACCTGCTCGGCTATCGGCATTTCGATGGCGTGTTTTCGCGCCAAGGACAATACCTCGTAGGCCGTGCGGACGCCTTCCACGACCTGGCCGATGCGGCGTAGCGCCTCGGGCAGGCTCACGCCCCGCCCGAGCATGAGGCCGAGCCTGCGGTTGCGCGACTGATCATCGGTACAAGTGAGCACCAAATCACCGATGCCGGCGAGACCCGTGAGCGTCGCCCGCTGGCTCCCCAAGGCCAAGCCCAAGCGCACCATCTCGGCAAGCCCCCGCGTAATCAGAGCCGCGCGCGTATTGGCGCCGAAGCCGAGGCCATCCCCGACGCCCGCCGCGATCGCCAGGACATTCTTTACCGCCCCGCCGATGGCGACCCCGGTGAGGTCCTCGCTGATGTAAGCCCTAAAGCTCCGGTTATGTAAACGCTTGACCAGATCGCGCGCGAAAGGCTCGTTACGCGAGGCCACGGTCAGCGCGGTCGGCAGACCCGCGGCAACTTCCGCCGCAAAGCTCGGTCCGGAGACCAAGGCGGTGACCGTGTTCATCCCGAGCACCTCCTCGACGGTTTCGTGCCCCAGCTTGTGGGTGCTCGCTTCGATGCCTTTGCATGCCAATGCGATGCGTAAGGTTCCCGAAACCTGAGCCAGAACGTCACGCGTGACCTCGCGCAAGGCATTCACGGGCACCGCGATAATGACATCCCGTATGCTGGCCGGCGGGAGGTGCGTAATCGGCATGACCGCCTCGGGCAGGACGATGCCAGGAAGGAAGCGAGTGTTGCGGCGCATCTCGCGCAGCGAGGCGATGTGCGCCGGATCATGCCCCCACAGGTAGGTCGGCTGCCCGTTGCGCGCCAACAGGACGGCAAGCGCCGTGCCCCAGGAGCCGGCGCCCATCACGAGAATAGGCGCCGTTGTGTTTGCCGCGGGGGAAGGATCCAACGCCGGTTGCGAACGCGGTTAAACCCGCTTCCTAATGCTGCTCCGCGTGGGACGGCACCCCCTGCTGGCGGCGCTTGAACTCCTGCGCATAGAGCGCATCAAAGTTAACCGGGGCGAGCAGGAGCGGCGGATACCCCCCGCGGATCACTAAGTCGGATACCGCCTCGCGGGCATAAGGAAACAGTATATTGGGACAGGCCGTCGCCAGGATCGCCCCCAGGTGCTCCGGGGGAAAGCCCGCGATCGTAAAGATCCCCGCTTGTTGTACCTCGACCACATACAGCGGTTTATCCTCGCTATGCACGGTGACGGTCACGGTCAACACCACCTGGTGGACCTCCTCATCGAGACGCGTGGCTTGATTATTGATCCGGACGTCGATGGTCGGATTCAATTTCTGCAGAAACGCGTGCGGGGACTGCGGCGCCTCGAAGGAAATATCCTTGGCATAGATCTTTTGGATCGCCAACTGGCCGGCCAGCGGTTGCGCTTGCGTAGGGTTGCTCTGATCCCCGTTGGCGCCTGTCATAGCTCTGCCTCGCTTAACAACTCCGCCCTCCTCTACTTTTTAGTGACCGGTAAATTGCTCTGCTGCCATTCTTGCATTCCGCCCTTGAGCCGGTAGATGTTCTCGAATCCCGCCTTGGTCAAAGGCTCCACCGCGGCGGCGGAGGTGTTCCCGGCCTGGCAGCAGAGGATCACCGGTTTCTTGCGATCGAGCGTCACCGTGCCCGCGCGGCTCGCCAGGTCCGCGAGCGGGAGGCTCAGCGAGCCTAAGATATGCCCGCGGCCATAGGCCGCCTGATCACGCACATCGATAATGGTCGCGTCCTGATGATTTACGATTCGAGTCACCTCGGCCGGAAGCAGTTGCGGCGCCCCGCCCGCGGATCCTTTCGCGACATACAGCGCCAGCACCAAGATATTCAGCACCAGCACGGAAAACAATATCCAGTGATTCACTATGAATTCGCCAAGTTGCTCCATTTAATCTCCTCTACCCCGTTCGCCGCTACACCGCGTTGCCCAGCCATCGTGATCTCGCCCCGAGCACCGCCGTGCAACCGGCGTAACGCATGGGCGCATTTTGCCAGGCCACGGATGAAAAGGCCATGCTCACCGCCACGCGAAACGCCCGCGCTTGGCATCCCCGGTGTGCGCAATCAATGACACCGGATCATGATACACTCGCGCGGATGTTTACCAGCCAGTATGCGGTTTCGTAGAGCCACCGCAGCTACCCGTCGCGCCTCGCCTCACGCGCATGCCCCTAATCCCGCGCCCCCTAATCCTCGCCGTCCTCGACGGATGGGGCCACAGCGACACTACCGAATACAATGCCATCCATAGCGCGCATAAGCCGGTTTGGGACGATCTCTGGGCATTGTACCCGCATACATTTATCGGTTGCTCGGGCCTAGACGTCGGCCTGCCCGACAATCAAATGGGAAACTCCGAGGTCGGGCACATGCACCTCGGCGCCGGACGCTTGGTGTTGCAGGAGTTCACGCGCATCACCCGCGCCGTCGAAGACGGTTCCTTCTTCCGCAACGAGAACCTGATCGCTCCCGTCGACCGCGCAGTGCGGAGCGGGCGCGCGATCCATATCTTGGGTCTGCTCTCGCCCGGGGGCGTTCACAGCCACGAGGCGCACATCCTCGCCATGATGGACCTCGCGGCCAAGCGCGGCGCAACGAGGATCTACCTGCATGCCTTCTTGGACGGGCGCGACCGCCCCCCGAAAAGCGCCGCCGACTCCATTCTCGAGGCGCAGGTCAAGATTGCCGCGACCGGCGCGGGACGGATCGCCTCACTCATCGGCCGCTATTTCGCCATGGACCGCAACCACCAGTGGAGCCGTACCCAAGAAGCCTATGATCTCATCGCCCACGGCCGCGCCCGCTACCGATCCACGGACCCATTCATCGCCCTCGACATGGCCTACGCGCGCGGGGAGGCCGACGAGTTTGTCCAAGCCACGGCGATCGTACCCGCGAACGGCGAGGTGGTGACGGTGGCCGATGGCGATGTTGTGGTGTTCATGAACTTCCGCGCCGACCGCGCCCGCCAGCTCACCCGGGCTTTTATAGAACCCGATTTCGACCGCTTCGAGCGCGGACGGATGCCGGCGCCCGGCGCCTATGTCAGCCTGACCCGCTATCACGCCGATTTTCACATTCCCTGCGCCTATCCCCCGGAGCGCCTGCACAACGTCTTGGGCGAATACCTCGCCCACCAAGGACTCACTCAACTGCGCATCGCGGAGACGGAAAAATACGCCCACGTCACCTACTTCTTCAACGGCGGCGAAGAGCGCGTCTTCGACGGCGAAGATCGGATCCTGGTGCCCTCGCCCCATGTCGCGACCTACGACCTCAAACCCGAGATGAGCGCCGACGGTATCACGGATCGCCTGGTCGAGGCGATTTATAGCAAGAAATACGATGTCATCGTTTGCAATTTCGCGAATGCCGACATGGTCGGCCACACGGGGAACTTCGAGGCCACGGTCAAGGCGATCGAGGCGATAGACACCTGTCTCGGACGCATCGTGGCCGCGATTCAAGCCGTGAGCGGGGAGATGCTCATCACCGCCGATCACGGTAACGCCGAGAAGATGCGGGGGGTTTCCACCAAGATGCGGCGCGGGCAGCCGTACACGGCTCACACTCGCAATCGCGTACCGCTGCTCTATATAGGGCGTCCCGCCGGACTTGCACGGAGCGGTACGCTCGCCGATATTGCCCCAACGCTGCTCTATCTTCTCGGGCTTGATCCTCCCGCGGAAATGAGCGGGCGCACGCTGGTCGCGCTGGAACCGTCGCAAGGGACCTGTCGCCAATCGCTGCGGCCACGGCAACGCCTGGGCCGCTTATTGCGGTAATGGCGAACTTAATCGTAATCTTATTTGATTTCCCGGTGGAGTTCGGTAAATGAAACATATGGTGAAAAACGTTTTTATTCTGGCGCTCGGGCTCGGCCTTGGCATTCAACTCGCTGGCGGCGGAAATGAGATCGCCAATGCCGCCTCGAATCCGCGCGCGGGCTTACCGCTCGATGAGTTGCGCACGTTCACCGAGGTATTCGCGAAGATCAAGAGCGATTACGTCGAAGAGGTCGGTGACGCGGATCTACTCGAGAACGCGATTCGGGGAATGTTGTCGGGGCTCGATCCGCATTCGGCCTACCTCGACCCCGACGCCTACGGCGGCTTGCAGGAAGGGACGAGCGGGGAATTTGGGGGCCTCGGTATCGAGGTCGGGATGAAGGACGGCTTCGTCAAGGTAATCGCGCCGATCGATGATACGCCGGCGCACCAAGCCGGGATCAAGGCGGGGGATCTTATCGTCCGCCTTGACGATACGCCGGTAAAAGGCATGAGCCTTAACGACGCGGTAAAAATGATGCGGGGCAAACCCGGAACGACTATCCAGCTAACCATCATGCGCGAAGGCGAGGAAAAGCCGCTGGCGATTTCCGTAAAGCGAGCGGTAATCAAGGTGCAAAGCGTCAAGAGCCGGACCTTGGAACCGCAACTGGGCTATGTACGCATCTCGCATTTTCAAACGCGCACGGGCGACGATCTCACCGCCGCCCTCGACACCCTGAAACGCGAAAACAAATACAGGCTCTCCGGGCTCATCCTCGATCTGCGTAATAACCCCGGCGGGATCTTGGGCTCCGCGGTGGCCGTCGCCGACGTATTCATGGAAAAAGGTCTCATTGTCCTGACCAAGGGGCGCGGCAAGGGATCCGAGCTGAGCTTCGAAGCGAAACCCAAGGATGCCTTGAACGGGGCGCCGATGGTCATACTCGTCAACGGCGGATCGGCCTCGGCCTCGGAAATCGTGGCCGGCGCGCTCCAAGACGCCCGCCGCGCCGTGCTGATGGGGAGCAAGACCTTCGGGAAAGGCTCCGTGCAAACCATCCTGCCGATGAACAATAACGCCGCGCTTAAGCTCACGACCGCCCTTTACTATACTCCCTCGGGTCGGTCCATCCAGGCCGAGGGCATCGTCCCGGACATCATTTTAGACCGGGTAAGAGTGGCTGCCGCGGAGAATCCGGCCTTGGACGAGATTAAAGAGAGCAACCTCACGCGACACCTCTCGAACGGGAAGCAGCCCCCTGCCGAGGCGGCGCCGACCGAAACCAAGCCAACGGATGCAAAAGCGAATACCGAAAACGGTCAAACCCTGGCGACCAGCGACTATGAATTGTACGAAGCGCTTAACTTGCTCAAGGGTCTCACGCTGCAACGGCGCGCACCCAATTAGACTTGGATGCTGGCAATGATCGCATGATTATCATGCGATCATTGCTAGACCGTCTCTCCACTGACCCACAAATTCTGCGGAAGAGCCATAAAATTCTTGTTTGTCGATCATCTCTAATCCGGTATCCGAGGACTTTCGCATCTTTTATCACTTATATTCGATACAGATCGCAACCCCCGCCGCGATCTCCTCCATCACCGGCTCGAGGAACGCCCCGCTTCTTTACCAAGCGGGATTGATCGATAGACCGGACCTGGAACGTATCGGCCCCCGACTTCTGGGAGGCCGTTCAGTTTGTTGGGCTCAAGGTAAACCATCCATGGATAGTTGACGTAGGGTGGCTTCCAGTCCGTGATCGGGACGATGATCTTCAGGGGTAACCTGCCGATGCTGTTGGAACCATGCCTATCCGGTTGACGCCCACTACCCCTAGGGGTAGTGTTCGCGCGTGGCGAAGCACTTCCCGACGACGTTGCTTGAATTCCAGCAGATGTTCCCCGATGAGCGGGCCTGCGGCGCTTATCTGGAGCGAGTCCGTTGGCCGGATGGCTTCGCGTGCCTTTGGTGCGGCGCCGTGGGCGCGGCGTACCGCTTCGAGAATAGGCCCACGGTCTTGCGGTGCCGCGCCTGTCGGCGGAACACCTATCTCACGGCGGGGACAGTGATGCACGCGACTCATACGCCACTGCAGGTCTGGTTCTGGGGAGCGTACCTCGTGACGACGCAGACGCCGGGTATCTCGGCGCTGCAGTTCCAGCGCCAGCTTGGGCTGAGCCGTTACGAGACGGCGTTCCAAATGCTGCACAAACTGCGCGCCAGCTTGGTTCGCCCCGACCGGGACCGCATTGGTGCAGAGTGGCCGGTCGAGGTGGACGAGACGCTCGTCGGCGGCAAGACGCGGGGCAAAGGCCGCGGCGTTCACCACAAGACCTACGTCACAGGTGCCGTTGAGGTCCGCAAAAAGCGCGACCAG
>JALZJW010000152.1 GCA_030859565.1 Pseudomonadota bacterium | reverse complement strand
ACGAACCGCGGGCCAAAAAGCGACGCGCGAAAAACTATCACTTACTAACCAAGCCTCGTCACGAGATGCGCGTGCCACCCCATCGCAATCGTCCTAAATCAGCCTTATCTTAGCGCCATTCGGGTCAGATCCAACGCGCATCCGGTGACGCTGATCCACCTGGTGACCAAAAATAGTAAAAGGAGGAATGAGGCTCGCATCATCTAAGAGTCCAGAGACCACGGTCGTACACACGGGCAACCGGAAAGCCGGGCGGATTTCTGTCTTTAAGCCACTGGTCGTAGTACCAGCGCCGGTTCGGCGCCGTGTAGCTGGACATCGACCACGGCGCCTTGAAATCCTTGCTTGCGAAGAGCATCGCGAGGGCGCCGTAAATGGTGAAGTACTTGCCGCCCCAGTTCTCGTGCAACCGCACAAAATTCTCCATGCCACCGCTGTAGCCCGTTGCCAAAGAGGTGGGAACGTTGCCGGCGACGACCACCGTATTGACGGTACTGCTCGAGGCCCTGCGACTGCCGATAAGATAGGTCGAATACTTATCGTTCCAGGAGTTCGAAAAAACGTTCACGGCATCAGCGACCACCGCGGATGAAACGCGCGTGTAGCCGGGCGCAACCGGGCTTGGTCTATCCGTGGGCGGAGTGTACGGTCCGGCATCATTATTCGACGGCGTGTCGGCGTCGGTCGTGGAGCCAGTATTATAATCGCCCTCGATGTAGATCGCGTGCTGGGTAACGACCGTGAACCCGTCCGCGGGCAGGCGGGCGCCATTCGTCAGCTTGAGCCCGAGGGCATTGATGCTGGAAACCCGGACCGGCGGCGTCAAGCCCCTGCGATCGTAGATATTACCTCCGATGTTTGGGCCGCTGTTATCTTTGAAATGAATGAGGAGGCCATCGCCGACGTTGACATTGTCGGTGATGGTGGCGCTCGCATAGTTCGCCCGGATGACATCAACGTCCATCGTAACAGCGCGGACATATCCGCTTTGGCGCCAATCTTTGAGCGCAGTGTCGAGACGGAGCGCCGCCTGGATGGCCTGATACTCCGGCGTATCACTGGTCAGAGGAGTATAGGCGCCTTTGTAAATGGCGAGAGCGGTCGTGAATCCGGAGGTCGAGTTTCCGGCCGTTGTCACCTCGATGCGATAGTCAGCGTTATTGCTGAAGCGAGCGCTGGTCGTTGGATCGATACGAAGCGAATCCGTCGCGGGGTTGACGACTTCTTCAACCATCTCGTGATAGCCGTCGTTATCGGGGTCTCCGTCCCTGTCGACGTGCAGGTTCGTATCGTCCTGTAAAAAGCCCTGCTCGAGATCGCCATTGAGGGTATCGACCAGTTTCCTCTCTTCGCCGCGGCGAGGCGGGTTGTTGGAGTCCCAGTTGTCGTCGAGCCCGTCGTTGTCGATGTTCCCATTCACAAGAGGATTATAGCGCAAATCATTCGGCCGGAAATCCAACTGGTGATTTCCGGTGAAAGTGACTTCTCTAATAAAATGCAGATCGTTGTTGGCGGTGAAAAGATCCCCGCCGACATACACCGAACCATCAATATACATTGGGGAACCAGGATGGATCTCGGTCATGGGCTGCGTCGAAAACATAAAGTCGTCAAAGAGGTTTTTGCCCGAACGAACAAAGGTGCGCTGCAAGGTCACCTTGTTATGAGGCTCCGCGGCCGGATAGGAAACCGTGGCTCTCGCCAGGTAATACAGGCGGCTGCGCAGGACGGAACGGGTCCCGTTCTCCGGCTTGGGGGCATGGCCGGGCCAGCCATGGGCGCCAACATTGGATCGGCGGCGACGACCGTCCAATCTTGCAGCATCAATCCAGCGGGCACGGGCAACTCAATGGAAGTCGGCGCCGACAAACTAAGGGTGAGAGCCTGCGTGGGGAGCCCGGCGTCTCGCTCGACAGCGTCCGGGACAGAGATCATGGCGATCCGCCATTCATCAAAAAGGTGCTCGAGAACCGCATCGGCATGGGCAATGGCCGCGCCGCGATCCACGCTGCTGCGCGCCAGCCGCGCCTGATTGGTCGTGACCGCAAAAATGACGCCGAGCAGACTGGAGACAACCGTCATGCTGAAAAGGACAGCGACCAGGCTGCTTCCGGACTTGTCGCGTATGGTATTGTTCCTGAACATGCGCTTTGTGATCGCAAGGCGCGTGCTCTTGGTCGCCGCAGAAGTTTGTATATTCGCCACAGGAGAAATCCGAAGGCAATTTGCGGCGTGGCGATCGCTGGCGGGTATCGAACGCCTCACGATCAACGATGACGCCGCAGCCGACTTCGGTCGGGCACCGAGTTCCACCCGCCCGGAAATTCCGGGGATCAGCAAAGTCATTGTTCCGGGGTCCAGCGAAACAGACTGGCAATGATTTCCCGGCGAACCGCTTGGAAATCGCTCGCCCGAGCGGTGGTCGTTACGACAAGGCGCTCTTGCGCACTCAAATCCACGATCGCAATGCTCGCGTTGAATAGCCGCCCGCTAGCCGTGTAAGCGAAAATAAGTTCAGTGCTGCCCGTCTCGCCGAACATGAACGGATTTTTGTATCGAGTAGTGAACTGGGCTTCGCCGGCCGCCGCGGGAAGGAAAACAGCGGCCCACTTCTTCGGGTCTTCGGCACCCTTGTCGGCGGGAGACGGCTCCCGCTTGTATAATTGGAAGCGAGCCTCAGCTTCGGCGACTTTGGACGGGAAGAGTCGAAGCTGGGTTCCGCCCCCGCTCATGTGCCATTCTGCCGGCGGTTCATACGAAATTTTCCTATCGCCATCCATGAATGTGGTGGTGGGGATTCTCAGACCCTCAAGCACTTTAAAGCTTTGAACCGGAGTCAAATCCAGGGCGTGACCGGAAACGCCAACGAAGCCGGCCGCAAGAAGGAGCGAAAAGAATGAAGAGCGCATTATCTAAGTGTCCAGAGACCGCGTTCGTAGACCCGGGCCATGGGAAACCCGGGCGGATTCCGATCTCTGAGTAAGTCATCGTAGTACCAGCGCCGATTGGGCCCCACGTAGATAGCTGCTGCCCAAGGACCCTTAAAATCCCTGCTTGGAAAAAGCATCCCCAAAGCACCGTAAATAGTGAAGTACTTGCCGTTCCAGTTCTCGTGGAGGCGAAGACAATTTTCGACGCCTCCGCTGTACCCACCCGCCATGGTCGTGGGCACGTTACCGGAGACGACGACGGTATTTATGGTGCTGCTCGACGCCGTTCGACTGTCGATGAGGTAAGTCGAATACTTATCGTTCCACGCGTTGGAAAGGACGTTTACGGCATCGGCGATTACGGCGGCTGGAACACGCGTGTAGCCGGGCGCGACCGGGTCCGGTTTATCGAGGGGCGGGATGTACGGCAGCGCATCATTGTTCGAGGGCGTGGCGGCGCCGGTCGGGGAACCAGTGTTATAGTCCCCCTCAATGTAGATTGTGTGCTGGGTGACGACCGTGAAACCGTCCGATGGCAGGCGGGCGCCATTCGTCAGTTTAAGACCCCGGGCATTGATACTGGAAACAGGAACCGGCGGGGTCAACCCAGTTCGATCGTAAATGTTTCCTCCGATGTTCGGGCCGCTGTTGTCTTTGAAATGAATGAGGAGGCCATCGCCAATGTTCACGCTGTCAGTGATGGTGGCGGTGGCGTAGTTCGCCCGGATAATATCAACGTCCATTGCGACCGCGCGCACATAGCCGCTCTCGCGTTGGTCCTTGAGCACGGTATCCAGACGAAGCGCTGCCTGAATCGCCTGGTATTCCGGCGTGCCGCTGGTCAGTAACGTGTATGCGCCCTTGTAAATATCGAGGGCCGTCGTGAAGCCCGCGACGGGGTCTCCACTCGTAGTCACCTCAATCCGGTAATCGGCATTATTGCTGAAACGATCGCTTGTCGTCGGATCGATTCGAAGCGGATCGCCCACCGGGTTGACGACTTCTTCAATCATCTCGTGAAATCCGTCGTTGTCGGGGTTGCCGTCGGCATCGACGTGCAAACTCGTGTCATCAGTTAAAAAGACCTGTTCGAAATCACCGTTCACGGTATCGATGAGCTTTCTTTGTTCTCCGCGCCGCGGCGGGTTGTTGGAGTCCCAGTTGTCGTCGAGGCCGTCATTGTCGATGTTGCCATTGACCGCAGGATTATAGCGCGAATCGTTCGGGCGATAATCCAGCTGGTGCATTCCGCTAAACGTCACATCTCTGACGAAATGCAGATCGTCGTGCGGGGTGTAAAGGTCCCCTCCGAAGTAAACCGATCCGTCGATATACATTGGCTGAGTCGAAGCTATCTCAGTGATGGGTAGCGCCGAGAATACGAAATCCTCGAATACGTTGCGCCCCGAACGGACAAAGGTGCGCTGTACCGTGACTGTATTAATAGGCGCGGCGCCAGGATAGGAAACCGTGGCTCTCGCCAGGTAGTAAACACGGGTGCGCAGGACGGAATGGGTACCGTTCTCGGGTTTTGGGGACGTGGTCAGGTCCGCCATGGGCGCCAGCATTGGATCGGCAGCAACGACGGCCCAATCCTGCAGCATCAATCCAGCGGGAACGGGCATCTCAATGGAAGTTGGCGCGGACAAGTTGGCAGTGAGAGCTTGCGTGGTGAGCCCCGCGTCACGCTCTTTAGAGTCCGGCAGAGAAATCATCGCGATTCGCCATTCATCGAAAAGGTGCTCGAGGACCGCGTCGGCATAGGCAATGGCTGCGCCGCGATCGATAATACGCCGCGCCAGGCGGGCCTGATTGGTGGTGACCGCGAAAATCACACCGAGCAGACTGCAGACAACCGCCATGCTAAAGAGCACGGCTACGAGGGTGCTGCCACAATGACGGTGTTTCATACCGGAGATCAGTTTGCGGCTGTAACGCGGTGGGGGATGAGTCCCCAACACGGAACGGCATAGGCTATTCATCCCAGGCCCAGCGGAACATGCTGGAGATCACTTCACGGCGCATTGTTTCAAAATCGTTTGCGCGGGCGATGGTGGTGGCGACGAAACGTTGTTGCTCATTCAGGTCTGCGATCGCGACGCTGGCGGAAAAGCGATTCCCATTCGCCGTGTAAGTGAAAAGGAATTCGCGGTTGCCAATCGGGCCAAACATAAACGTGTTCTCGTATTCCTCGCCCGCCTGAATGTCCTCAGCGCCGTCGGGAAGAAGGGTGGCGGCCCACTTCCTTAGTTCCTCCCTGGCATTCGCGTCTGGAAGCGGTTTTCGTTTGAACACTTCAAAGCGAGCATTGCACTCGGCGATCCTGGATGGGAACAGCCGAAGCTGCGCTCCGCCACCGCTTAGTTGCCAACCGCTCGGCGGCTGATAGGAAATTTTTCGATCTCCATCTTTGAAGGTGACGATCGGCACTTTAAATCCCTCGAGCTCTTTGAAGCTTGGGATCGGAGTCATGTCCAGGGCGCGCGCCGTCGCCCCGGCAAGGCGGGAAGCCAGGAGTAGCCAAAGCAATGGCGCACGCATGTATCCCTAAGGATTGGAAACGGACCAGAGACCCCGTTGATACACGCGGGCGACTCGGAAGCCGGGCGGATTGTTGTCTTTGAACATTTCATCATAATACCACCGGCGATTGGGGGGCGAGTAGTCGGCGTTGCTCCATGCATTGGTTGCGTCCTTGCTCGCATACAGGAGCGCGATGGCGCCGTAAATCGTATAGTACTTTCCCGACCAGTTCTCGTGGAAGCGGGCGAAATTTTCGACGCCGCCGCTGTAGCCTTTGGCGAGCGAAGTGGGCACGTTCCCCGCCACAATCGCGGTGTTGACAGTGGTATTCGAAGCAACACGACTGCTCCGGGCGAGTGGGGAGTTCGCATCGTTCCACGCATTGGAGAGAATGTTCACGGCGTCGCCGACGACCGCGGACGGAATGCGCGTATAGCCGGAAGCCACCGGGCTGGGCTTGTTCAAGGGCGGGGTATACGAGCTGGCAGTATTTGATGGAGTGCTTAACGGGTTGGACGAACCGGTGTTGTAATCGCCCTGAACATAGACGGAATGCGGGCTGACGACGGTGAAGCCGTCTTTGGGCAGCTTCGCACCGTTGGTGAGTTTCAGTCCGCGAGCTTTGGCACTGGTAACGTTGGTCGGAGGCTTGGTGCCAGCGCGATCGTAGATCTTCGCGGGAATGTTTGAGCCGCTCTTGTCTTGATAATAAAAAACCAGGCCATCACCGTCGCCGACGGTGTCGCTGAGCTTGTTGTTTGAGTAATTTACCCGGATCGCCTCGACGTCCATGGTCACTGCGCGAACATTGTCACCTGCACGTTTGTCATAGAGCGCCGTGTCCAGCCGAAGGGCTCCCTGAATGGCGGTGTAGGCCTCGTTACTGCTGATCAGCGGGACCGTGGAAGCCCCTTCGTAAATTTTCAAGTCGGTCACCCACTTGCCGGAACCGTCTTTGCGGGTAGTCACCTCGATGCGGTAATCGGCATTGTTGGCGAAGCGCTCGCTGGTGGCAGGATCGAGCTGCAGCGGATCCGTCGCCGCATTGACCTGCGGCTCGATGATTTCATGATAGCCGTTGTTGTCCGGGTTTCCGTCACGATCGATGTGGGTGCTCGTGTCATCGTCGAGGAAGGCCTGCTCGAGGCTGCCAGTGGGCGTGTCGAGAAGGCTTCGCTGGTCTCCGCCCGTCCGGGGCGGATTGCTCGGGTCCCAATTGTCGTCGAACCCGTTGTCATCGATGGTGGGATCGGTCCCATTCCGGGAATCGTTCGGCCGATAGTTGTTGGTGTGAGTCCCTGTGGTTGTCACGTCATTCATGAAATGCAGGTCGTTGTGGGCGGTGTACATGTCGCCGCCAATGTAGACCGAGCCATCGACATACATGGGGGCGCCAGGATGCAGCTCCGTCTTCGACTGCGTCCCGAACAAAAAGTCTTCGAATAAGTTGCGGCCGGCGCGAACAAAGGTCCGCTGGACGGTCACGGTGTTGTTATTGGCAGGCCCCGGGAAGGAAACAGTGGCGGTTGCCAGGTAGTAAAGGCGGATTCGCAGGGTGGAAAGGGTGCCATTTTCCGGCTGGGGCCGCTTGTCCGAGGAATCCATCGGGGCGAACATCGGAGAGGCCGCACGAACCGCCCAATCGACCAAAACCAGGTTTTGTGGAGGCGGCAGGTCGGTGGTGGTTGGAGCGGACATGCTGGCATTGAGTTTATCCGTGGAAAGCCCCTCCAAACGGTCCGTCGTGTCAACGACGCTGACCATCGCGTTTCGCCATTGATCGTAGAGATGCTCCAGGACGGCGTCCCCATAGGAAATGGCGGCGGCGCGATCGACGCTGCGGCGCGCGGTTCGGTTTTGGGTCGTGGTGACAGTAAAAATGACGCCGATGAGGCTGGAAACCATCGCTATGCTAAAAAGCACAGCAACGAGGCTGCTGCCGGAGGAGTTTCGTTTCATATAGGTTAAGTTAATTATTATTAGAGAGAAGAGTCGGTTGATTGCGCGGCGGAATGGTTGTCTGGAGAGTGGTCGTCGCGTTGCCGAAAAGGCGGGCGCTGTACTGCGAATCGTAGGCTTCCAGGGAAACGCGGAGCTTGAGCGCATCGGTCGAAATGGCGCCGACTGGAAAGAGCAACGAAAACGGCCGGGCCGAGGTCACGTTGCCGCGAATGACGGTGAACTCGTTAATCTGCGCTCCAAAGAAACTGGAGTGCAAGCGCAGCTCGCCGTTCCATACTACGTAAGCCGAACGGCGAAAGAAATAAGCGGTAGTGATGATGTTTACCGGATCCGTGGTAAGGGTAAAGCCGACCCTGGGGACCGCCGTATAGCCATCGTTTACTGACTGAGTGATCGTCACAGTGCCCGTGGTGCTTCCTGAGGTTGGCGGAACAGGCACGCTCACAACGTCGTACTGCATGCTGATCAGCGGCATGAAGATTTTGTCACCCACCCGTGGCAGGAAAAAGTCGCTGCCGGTCGCGAACTCAAATTGCATCGTATCCTGCAGAGGAACCGTAT
>JALZJW010000151.1 GCA_030859565.1 Pseudomonadota bacterium | reverse complement strand
GAACAGTCGTCGCACCGCCCAGGCTCCCGACGCCCCCAGCTATCCCCGGAGGCCAGTACTCTTTCACCCTAGGAGGCCAGGCTTTACTACCTTCTTTCAGACTCATCTTTGAATTAGAAAATACTCACGAACCCAAATTCATTTTTTTACGTGTGCTGCGGGGCCGCCGAATGGCGCTGTAATCGCCGAATCTCTTGGTAATTTGCGCCACTTCCATAAACTATAAGCAGGTACCATTTGTGCTCCCGCATCGGTCATTCTTCGAAATTGGATAGTATCGACGCGCGGCCGGAGGATCAAGGCTAAACGACGGAGACCTTTGCAAAGCGTCGCTTTCCCACCTGAAAAACATGCGTGCTGCCGGAGAACACCTTGCGCATCGCATCTTGAGTCTTCTCGCCGTCGATACGGACGGCGCCTTGTGCGACCATTCGAATCGCCTCCGAAGTGCTGGCGGTTAAGCCGGCTCGCTTTAACAGGCTTGCAACAGTGATCGCTCCTGTGGGCTCAGGAATCGTCAACTCCGGCATACTGTCTGGTAGCGCCTGCTCTCGGAATCTCTGGACGAAGTCCTTGTACGCGAGATCCGCTGCTCTTGCGCTATGAAAACGCGTTACCATCTCTTGTGCAAACAATACCTTATAATCGCGCGGATTAGCCCCTTCCACGACCGCACGTTTCCATGCCTCCAGCGTCGCTTTTCCGCGCAGGCTTAGGAGACTCACGTAGCGCCACATCAGCTCATCGGAAATCGACATCAGTTTTCCAAACATCTCCTGAGGAAGCTCGTTAATACCGATGTAATTATTTAACGATTTAGACATTTTCTGCGCGCCATCCGTACCTTCCAAGAGCGGCATCATGACGACGGTCTGAGGTTCTTGTCCATGCTCTGCTTGTAATTGCCGGCCGATCAGAAGGTTGAATTTTTGATCAGTGCCACCGAGCTCCACATCGGCTTGCAAAGCTACCGAATCGTAACCTTGTATTAACGGATATAAGAATTCATGGATCGCAATGGCTTGACCGTTCTTGTAACGTCTAGTAAAGTCCTCACGCTCGAGCATCCGAGCTACCGTGGCGCGAGACGCGAGCCGAACCATATCCGCGGCAGGCATTTTATCCATCCACGTAGAGTTAAAAACGATCTCCGTATGCTCCGCGTCCAAAACCTTAAAGATCTGGTCCGTGTATGTAGCCGCGTTCTCAACCACCGCCTCACGCGTAAGTGCCTTGCGCATTGTCGACCGGCCGCTCGGATCGCCAATCATCCCTGTGAAATCACCGATCAAGAATAAGGCGCGATGCCCCAATGTTTGGAACTGCCGCAGCTTGTTAAGCAGGACGGTGTGGCCTAAATGAAGATCGGGCGCCGTCGGATCGAAGCCCGCCTTAACTCGCAGCGGTCGCCCCGCGCTCAACTTGGTTCGAAGTTGTTCTTCGAGCAAGATTTCGACCGTACCATGTTTTATCGTATCGAAGCCATTATCCATCGTTTCACTTGCCGAACAGTATAAGGCCTGGCGAACGATCAGCCGATAGCGTTGACCTATTCGGCTTAAGCGGTTATCTTTTGGACAACTCACTATAAGAAGACCTTCGTGTCCTACAGGCGGGTAACAAGATACGATTATAAGCCCCGGCTGCAGTGGAATAGCAATTCCATAGCACTCACCGGGGCGAGCGCGATTCATCCGTTAGAATCCGGAGGCGCATCGCGTCGCGAAATGCCGGTGCGTTGGCTCTCGTTTCCGGTGTTATCTATCTTGACGATACTGCTCGGCGGGATGGCCTCGCAGCAAGTACCCGATGCCGAAATCCGGCTCCCCGCGCGGCTCGCGCCGGATGCAAACCTCGGCGACGCCCTCGAGCACACGCATAAAAGCACAGTTCCGAAGCCCATTAAACCGCGAAAGCAGCGCGCTCAAGCCCGCCTTGGTAAAATCAATCGTGAACTGAAACCCGAGTGGCAAAAGATCACCGTACGGAAGGGTGACAACCTGTCGCTGATCTTTCAGCATATGGGGTTGAGCACGCTAGATCTCGATCGAATCGTGGCTCTGGGCCGAATCACCGCGCCTCTCACGAATCTCTATCCGGGCGAATCCTTGAGGTTTCTGGTTAAACGAGGGGGTCTCGCCGAGTTCATCTACCAGCGCGACCTCACGCACCTTCTGCGCGTGATTAAAGACACAGACGGTGATTTCTCCGCGCAAACCTCGAAATCCAAGCCAGAGATAAGAGTCTCCATGACCACGGCTTCCATTGGAGGTTCCTTGTTCACCGCAGGGCAGGCAGCCGGTCTGTCCGATGACCTTATCATAAGGCTCGTAAAAATGTTTCGCTGGGATATCGATTTTGCACTGGATATCCATGAGGGTGATCGGTTCGCCGTAGTCTACGAAGAGTTGTATAAAGACGAAAAAAAGATTAGAGACGGCGAGATTGTCGCGGCCGAGTTCGTGAATCAAGGACACACCTATCGCGCAGTCCGGTTCGTGGATTCGCGGGGTCATGCGGATTATTACACGGATACGGGGAACGCATTGCATAAAGCGTTCATTAGAACCCCAGTGCAGTTCACGCGCATAAGCTCCCACTTCAATCCGCACCGTAGACATCCGATTTTACATACGATTCGAGCGCATCGCGGCGTCGATTATGCCGCTCCGCAGGGAACGCCTGTCAAGGCAAGCGGTAACGGAAAGGTGAAATTCGTCGGCAGGCAAAACGGTTACGGCAATACCATCATACTGGATCACAGCTTAACCTACAGCACGCTGTACGCACATTTATCGCGCTTTGCAAGCCGCTTGCGGCCGGGGCAGCACGTTCGCCAGGGACAGATCGTCGGCTATGTAGGCCGTACAGGATCCGCCACCGGCCCACACTTACACTACGAGTTTCGAGTCAACGGCGTCCATAAGAACCCGCTGACGGTCAAACTTCCGAATGCCCTACCTCTAGAAGGGCGGCATCTGGCACAATTCAAGGCAGAGACACGGAGCTTATTAAGCAAACTCGACGCATTAGCGGTTTCCCATACCGGACCTTCCCAGGGTTTAGCGAGTACGGCGGAACGGGCTCGCGTCACCTTGGCGGCCCAAACCACCGCCCGCATCCGCCCCTAAGTCGAGGCATGGCCCTCTTTATCGGACTCATGTCCGGTACCAGCATGGATGCCGTCGATACGGCCTTAGCCGATTTTCATGGCGATCAGCTTAGTCTCATCGCCTTTCACCAATATCCTCTGCCGCCAGACCTAACCTCGGCGCTTATTGCGACCCGGCGTCGCGCGATCGATCTTGCTCTAGAGCAGTACGGCCGATTACATATTCGAGTCGGACGGCTCTTCGCCGAGGCCGTCGAAGAAATTCTCCGTAATGCAAGCATGACCCCGCAGCAGATCGCGGCCATCGGGAGCCATGGGCAAACGATCCTCCACAGCGTACAAGGCGGCGAGCCCTTCTCGCTGCAAATTGGTGATCCGAATGTCATCGCCGCGATCACGGGGATCGCCACCGTTGCCGATTTCCGGGGCGCTGATATCGCCGCCGGTGGACAAGGCGCGCCGCTGACACCCGCCTTTCACGAGTCGCAGTTCCGTACCGCGGCAGCCAATCGTGTGATCCTGAACATCGGTGGAATCGCAAATATATCGATCTTACCGGCTCATCTCGAGTTGCCGGTCACGGGATTCGATACCGGGCCGGGTAACGGCCTCCTCGATGACTGGGCATTACGCCACCTGGGTGTTCCAATCGACAGAGACGGCCGGTGGTCGGCCCAAGGCGCCGTCGATCGGGATCTGCTGGCGAAAGCCAAGAGCGACCCCTATTTTACGCTACCGCCTCCTAAATCGACCGGGCGCGATTATTTCAATCTGGATTGGCTCGACGGGATCCTGAAGGCAATGCATTGCCCTCCACACCCGCAAGACGTGCAGGCAACTCTATTAAGGCTCACGGCCGAAACGATCACGGGAGCAGTAGTAAGATATGCCCCTCCTGGCTCGGAGGTCCTGGCGTGCGGTGGGGGAACCGGAAACCCTGTGCTCATGTCGGTACTGGCGCAACTCCTTGGCCAGCAGCCCGTAGCGACGACCGCGCTTTATGGTTTAGATCCCAGGTGCATTGAGGCTGTCACCTTCGCTTGGCTTGCAAAGCGGCGTCTCGAAGGCCGGCCGGGAAATCTCCCGGCAGTCACAGGAGCCAGAAAACCCGTGGTCTTAGGGGCCATCTATGCGGCCTAATCCCGGCGTCAAAGCCGATTCCCTCAACCCGCGGGCGGGTTTACCGGCGGGTCGCTAAGCCGAGAACGAGGACCCGCATCCGCAGGTGGTAGCGGCATTGGGGTTGCGGATCACAAATCGGGCGCCATCGAGTCCTTCGCTGTAATCGATCTCGGCGCCGGTAAGGTATTGGAAGCTCATCGGGTCGACCAAAAGCTTGACGCCCTGATTTTCGACGATCGTATCTCCATCGCCGAGCGCTTCTTCAAAGGTAAACCCGTACTGAAAGCCGGAACATCCGCCCCCCGAGATAAACACGCGCAGCATAAGCGCCGCGCTGCCTTCTTCAGCCATCAGCTCGCGCACTTTGATTGCGGCGGCATCAGTGAACATTAAAGGATTTTCTGTAGCGATCGTGTTCATGCTGTTCCATCCAAATTTACTTTTTAAAGTGTGTCATTAACCGCCGGCAAGCTAAAACTACCCATCCAAACTCGTCGCCGCGGGCCTGACGCCGGCCGCCGATAGTGCTTCAGATTCAACCACGCTGTGATGGCTTAACGCCAGTGCCAGCTTCTCGGTCTCGGCGGTGCGCAGCAACTTGCCATTGACTTCCGCCCCGACCGCCATCTCGATCAATCCATAATAAACATTACCTTCGACGCGGGCGCTCGGCGCCAGTTCAATATGCTGGTTAGCATAAACGTCTCCCAGTACTACGCCGTTCAAAACCACATAAGGAACCCGCACCTCGCCTTCAATCGTACCGCGGTCGCTCAACGTCAGCACCGAGCTTTGCTGGTCGGTCGCATAAACGTTGCCCTTGATCGCACCATCAACATGCAAGCCGCCATCGAAGTTGACGTTGCCCAATATCTGGGTGTTCTGCCCGACGAGCGAATCCACTTTGGAAATTTTTCGCTTTTTCCGTCTTCCGAACATTTCCAATCACCCCTCCACATGAACCGGCGCTTCGATCTCCGGTTCCGTGAATCCACCCTTCAGACTCGCGCGCGGCTCAACGCTGAGACAACGGGCCCGCGAACCCAGACCTTAAGGCGACAAGCCGATGCTCGCCAGACCGCAAGTTTCTTTCAGCCCGAACATCAGATTCATGTTTTGAATCGCTTGACCGGCCGCGCCTTTGACCAAGTTATCGATCACAGATAATACCACTATTCGATCGGCTTGACCCGGCCGGTGCGTGGCGATGCGGCAAATATTGCACCCTCTCACCGACCGCGTCTCCGGGTGGCTGCCCGGCGGCAGCACGTCAATGAACGGTTCCCGCCGATATCTTTCTTCGTACACGTGTTGAATATCGACCTCGCGACGAAGCAGCTCAGCATATAGGGTAACATGGATACCGCGGATCATCGGGACCAAATGCGGTACAAACACGAGATCGGCATCGCTACCGCTGATGCGGGCGAGCGCCTGCAGGATTTCAGGCAAGTGCCGGTGACCCGCGACGCCATACGCTTTCAGTGTATCACCTGCTTCGGCGAACAAGTGGGCGACGCTCTCCTGCCGGCCCGCACCACTGACACCTGACTTGGCGTCGGCGATCAATCGATCCGCTCGCACCAGACGCGCCTCGATAAGAGGCGCGAGACCGAGTATGACCGCCGTAGGGTAACAGCCCGGATTGGCAACAAGATGGGCGTCCTTGATCGCTTCACGATTTAATTCCGGCAGCCCATAAACCGCCTGCTCTAAAAGATCCGGACACCCGTGGCGCAGACCATACCAGCGCTCGAAAACCTCGGCGCTCCTAAGCCGGAAATCCGCCGCCAGGTCTATGACCCGGACCCGGGCATCGATCAATGGCCGCACCATGGTCATCGAGGTCCCATTCGGGGTTGCAAAAAAAACCAACTCGCACCCTTGCAAGCGTTCGATGTCGGGCGGTGAAAACGCCAAGTCGACATGCCCTCTTAAACTCGGGAACATGCGTGCGACAGGCGTGCCCGCCTCGGCACGTGAGGTGATGACATCGAGACTAACCGCCGGGTGTTGGGCGAGCAAGCGCAATAGCTCGACGCCGGTGTACCCGGTTCCGCCGACGACGGCAACCTTGATCATTGATTCGAATTCATTCTAAGCTGCGGGTGAGCGTAAGGGCCCCGGAAAAAGAAAAAGCGGCCGAAGCCGCTTAAGTCATTTTATAGTTATTATGTTTCAAGTCATGGCTCAGAGAGTTTGGTTGGCCACGACAGAAGCAGCATAATTTGCGTCACGGCCTGTGTCAACACCTCCGAGAGCATTTGCTGAAATGATTTTATTGCTGCACTGCGGTCGTTCTTCGATCCTTCTCGCGCTCACCGGGCACACCGCAATTAAATACGTGACCTAGGCGCGAAGCTCTGTTACAACCCCTCAAGGTCGCTTCCGAGCTTTTCACACTCCATGAACAATCGCTTTCCGTCACGCCCAACCCCTACCCGGCACACACAAGGGTATCTGAGAAAATGGCAGTGTTCTAGAAGCTTATCAACTACTTATAAACTAAGCACCGCGAGGACACGACGTGGATATCACCAGTACGATTGCCCTGACGATGGGCGTCGCTTGGGCAAGCGGTATCAACCTCTACGCCGCTATTTTCATGCTCGGCTATTTAGGATCGACAGGAGAGATCGTGCTCCCCCCCGATCTCGAGGTGCTCACAAGCCCCGTTGTATTAGGCGCCTCGGGATTCATGTATTGCGTCGAATTCTTTGCCGATAAGGTGCCCGGCGTCGATACGAGCTGGGACATCCTGCATACTTTTATACGCATCCCCGCCGGAGCGATCTTGGCGATGCAAGCCGTCGGGGACGTCCACCCGGCGGCCGAGCTTGCCGCCCTTCTCATCGGAGGTTCGCTCGCCGCCGGCAGCCACGCGATCAAGGCCGGCAGCCGAGTCATGATCAACACCAGCCCCGAACCCTTTAGTAACTGGGTTGCATCGATCGGGGAAGACGTGCTCGTCATCGGCGGCCTGTGGACGGCATTGCATCATCCGCTGCTGTTTTTGATCGGGCTCGTCGTCTTTATCCTCCTCTCCGCCTGGCTACTGCCGAGAATATGGCGTGGAATCAAGAGTCTGTTCCAAACGATCAGGCGCTGGTTCGGGTTCAAACCCTCACCCGAACCGCCCCCGGACAAGCACCCCTGAAACGCGCCCCGCCTTGGGATCGGACCCGAAGATAGCTGCACGCCGTCATGCTGTGGCTAAAGGCGTTCCACATTATCTTTATGGTGACTTGGTTTGCCGGGCTGTTTTATTTACCCCGCTTGTTCGTTTATCACGCGCGGAGCAGCGACTCCATCAGCCTCGACCGGTTTAAGCTCATGGAGCGCAAGCTCTATTTCGGCATCATGACGCCAGGTGCGTTACTGACCGTGCTGTTCGGCGCCGCCACCGTGATCGCGAACGGCTGGGAATACTACGCAAACGCAGGATGGCTGCACGCGAAACTCGGATTGGTCGCGATCCTGATCGTTTATCATATCTATTTGGGCAAGCTCCTTCATGACTTTCGCCACGACCGCAACCGACACACCCACGTTTATTACCGGTGGATCAACGAGCTTCCCGTACTCATCCTTGCGGGCGTGGTTATCCTCGCCGTGGTTAAACCGATCTAGCGGCGACGAGGCATTGAGGTCTAGAGCAAGGTAACGAATACGCTACACCTCGATCATTTCGAAGTCTTCCTTGCGCGCGCCGCAGTCGGGACACTGCCAGTTCGGGGGCACGTCCTCCCAGCGCGTCCCAGGCGCGATTCCGTCGCCGGGCCAGCCTTTGGCTTCTTCATAGACAAACCCGCAAATCACACACATATAGCGTTTCATTCACTACCCC
>JALZJW010000150.1 GCA_030859565.1 Pseudomonadota bacterium | reverse complement strand
TGCCAGCGCCGCGCGCGATGGATGCCGTATTCCACTTGAGGCCCGCATCATGCCAGAGATCGAAATTAAAGACATTCGCCCCGATGAGGCGTTCGAGCTACAGCGCGAGGATCCCAACGCGGTCATCGTCGATGTCCGAACGACCATGGAGTATCAGTACGTCGGCCATCCCGCGGGCGCGCTCCACGTGCCTTGGATGGAGGCGCCCGAGTGGCGCGTATTGCCGGACTTCGCCGAGCGCATACACCACGCGCTGCGGGGCGTAGGTCCGGCGGAGAACGTCACGGTGATCACGATTTGCCGCAGCGGCAAGCGCTCGCGCGCCGCCGCCGAGGCGCTGGCGGAGCACGGGTTTAAGCGGCTCTACAATGTCGCGGAGGGATTCGAGGGCGATCTCGACGCGCACAAGCGCCGGGGCAGGATCAATGGTTGGCGGCAACGGGGCTTACCTTGGGAGCAAAGCTAATCTTACGCGCACTTTTATGACGGGCGTGTGACGATCGTGAAAGCCATGAGCGATTATCGCATCGAAAAAGACAGCATGGGCGAGGTCCGCGTGCCGGCCTCGGCCCTCTACGGGGCGCAGACGCAGCGGGCGTTGGATAACTTCCCGATCAGCGGTTTGCCCATGCCGCGTGCGATCATCCGGGCGCTCGGACTCATCAAAGCGGCCGCGGCCCAAGCGAATCTCGCGCTCGGATTACTGGACGGAAGCATGGCGGAAGCCATTCGCAACGCTGCGCTGGAAGTGGCTGACGGGGAGCACGATGCGCAGTTTCCCGTCGATATTTTCCAAACCGGCTCCGGCACCAGTTCCAACATGAACGCCAACGAGGTCATCGCCCGCTTGGCCGGCGGCCGGCTCGGCGCGCCCGTGCATGCCAACGATCACGTGAACATGGGCCAGAGCAGCAATGACGTGATCCCGACCGCGATCCATGTCGCGGGCAGCTCGCAAGTCACCGAGGGATTGCTGCCGGCCCTGACGCATCTCGAAGCCGCGATTGCCCGGCGCGCCGAGGAGTTGCGCGCCGTTGTGAAGACCGGCCGCACCCATCTTATGGATGCGATGCCGGTGACGCTCGCTCAGGAGCTGGGCGGCTGGGCGGCGCAGATTCGCTTGGGTAGAGACCGGCTCGGCGCCGCGCTGGAGCGCTTGCGGGCCTTGCCGCTCGGGGGCTCGGCAGTCGGCACGGGCATTAACGCCCACCCGGAATTCGGCGCGCGCGTCGCGGCGATCCTGGCGGCGCAAACGGGCGTGCCGTTCGTGAGCAAGGACAATTTCTTCGAAGGCTTGAGCTCGCAGGATGCCGCGGTCGAGATGAGCGGACAGTTGAAAACCGTCGCCGTGAGCCTCATGAAAATCGCCAACGATCTGCGCTGGATGAACAGCGGCCCGCTCGCCGGTTTGGCGGAGATCGCCCTGCCCGATCTGCAGCCGGGCAGCAGCATCATGCCGGGCAAGGTCAATCCCGTGATCCCCGAGGCGATGTGCATGGTGTGCGCCCAAGTGATCGGCAATGACGTCACCATCACGGTCGCCGGCCAGTCGGGGAATTTTCAACTCAACGTCATGCTGCCGGTCATCGCTTATAACCTCTGCCAGAGCGTCGAATTGCTGGCGGCGAGCGCGCGCCTCCTCGCGGATAAAGCGATCGCGGGTTTTTCGGTCGACCGCGTCCGGTTAAACCAGGCGCTCGAACGCAACCCGATTTTGGTCACGGCCTTGAACGCGGTAATCGGCTACGAAAAAGGCGCGCAGATTGCCAAACAAGCGTACAAGGAAGGCCGCGCGGTGCGCGAGGTGGCGCGCGAGCTCACGAACCTTTCCGAAGATGATCTGGCGCGCTTATTAGATCCCGCGCAACTGACCCAGGGCGGGATCCGAAAGTAAGGTTTAAGCGAAAAGCCGTCCGAGGGACTAAGATTGTCACCTGCAGACAACGGAGCCGTTTCACGCCACTCATTGAAGACGCCGTTGAGTTGAGCCTCGGAAGCGGGGTCAGGTCTCAACTTATTAGTTTGCTTAGGGAACATAAGATACACAACCTAATAAGTAGAGACCTGACCCCGTGCCTTTTGTGGTCATCGGGGGGTATAAGAGGTGAAAGTCGCTACAATCTAAGTAAACGATAACCTCTGAACAAGTTCTGCTTTCTTGTACAATTTGCTGAGCCAAGGACTGCAGGAACAACGCTTGCCAAACATCTTCGTCAGTTACGCCCATGTCGATAACAAGCCGTTCTCCGGCGAGGAGAAAGGATGGGTTACCCATTTCGTCAATAATCTTCGCAACGAAGTTAACCGGAAGATGGGGCGCGAGGAAAACTACAGCCTGTGGATGGACTTTCGGCTCAAGGGCAGCGACGAACTTACCCCCGAATTAGAGAAACAGGTCAGTCAGGCAGATACCCTGCTGCTCTTTCTTTCGCCCGGCTGGCTTGCTTCGAAGTGGTGCCGGCGGGAACTGGAGATATTCACCGGTGCTCCGGCCAAACAACATTCCGGGCAAGTCTTCGTGGTAGAAGCGGATAGCTTGGAAACGACAAGAAAACCGGAAGTCCTACGCGATTGCTTGGGTTATCGCTTATGGGAAAAGACCGATGAGGACAGAATTCGCAAGCTGGGCTATCCGGTTCCTCGACCCGATTGGCAGGAACACTCAAAATACTTCACCCGTCTGTTTGACCTTTCGCAAGACCTCGCCAACAGACTTCAAGATATCGCGGGTGATGCCCCGGCTACTACTCCGGGAACCAAAGCCACCGTCTACGTTGCGTACAGCCGAACGAGGTTCTGGCTCACCGCCCGCTCGCCTTGAACAGTTTGGGCCTGGCTGGTGTAGAGCGAGTGCTCGGACGTTCGGGACGTAGCCCTCGCGCTCCGTCTCGTCCGGAGCCAGAAGCGGAACCGGTAGACAGCCGATCACCCGCCGGGGGTCGGCGAGATCGAGGAGCAGGGCTTGAGGGTAAGGGTTCAGGTCTTGATATATCATTATTCTGGTCTATGCAGACCTCATGGACAGCCCGCGCCGGTTGGAAATTCTGCTCTCCTAATTTCTTTTAGCCCGGCTACCGAACCACCGTGCTAGGATAGCATCAAAATCGATGTCCGGCTTGGTCCCACTCTTACTCTTGGGGATCCGGTCCGGGCGGGAAGTGCATTTATTTCAATAAGTCCTGGCTCGAAAGACCATGAACAATCGTAGAAACCTGAGAGACACGGTACTCGCGATCCTGCTGTCGGTAGCGGTGCTTGGCATGTATGGATGCAATACCGTCGAGGGGTTCGGCAGGGACCTGGAAAAACTCGGCGATAAGATCGAGAAAAAGGCCGAGCAAAAGAAGCACTACTAACCCATTAGCCGGCCCCCCCGGTACCTGAACACCCACATTCCTGTCCCTCGGTGCCGTGCCTATCGAACTCATGGGCCGATAGATTTACCTCCTGGGGATTCCTATTCATTATTCGCGCGGCGTACTCCAAGGATCGTGACTTCATCCCCGACCCGGAGGGTCTTGCCGGCCTCCGAGGGCGGGATCCGGGTATTGACGGCGAGGCGGTAGTAGTGATTGAACCGCGAGCGGGCGGCCCAGGCGGGTAAGGCCTGTTCGCGTTTCGTGGCCAGGGTTTTCTGGAAGCCCGCCTCCTCGATCCCGCTCCGCGGGTGGCGCGCCGGTACGACACAGCGCTGGCAGGGATTGACGCCCTCGAAAGTGACCGCCCCGGCGTTAAAATCCACCAGCGTGCCGGGCTCCCCGAACAGACGGTCTTCCCAGAATGCGGGGACACCGCTGATCTCGAGATTGGCCCGGAAACGAAGCTGCATATCTTGCGGTGTGGCGCCGGGGAACCAGGCGCTGACCGCCGCCAGCGTCGCCGCGCCGATCACGGTTGGTCCCGAGGCGGCCGTGTCGTCGGGGAAGCCGGCCCGCGGGTCCTGCCGGATCGCGACCGGTAAGCCAAAAAATCCGCCCAGCCACGCCGCCATCGATTCGAGATCCCGGTCGAGCCGGAAGCGCTGCGGCGCGCTCGTCCCTGAATCCGCAAGCGTGACCGTGTGTGTGTCCAGATCGAAGTGCGCGCGCAGCCGATGCACGTCGGCGAAGCGCTTGCCGTTTACAAACTTGCCTTGGGCATCCACGACGGCGAAGGCGCGATCGTGTTCAAGGCTCCCACCCGGGGCGATGCGCGTCTGCGCCACGGAGACGCCGTCGAGTGACTTGATCGGGTAGAGGGTGATGCGTTGAATGCATGCCATTGCGGCGGTTTTAATGGCGTTCACTGGTATATTACCCAGCCGCTTGTGGCGGACACTCTCTCAAATCCCGATATTGCTGAGCGCAACCATGATGTCGTTCAAAATGGCCGTCGCCCGGGGATGCTCGACCTCGAAATGCCGGATCGCTCCTTGTACATTGGCGATGAGATCCTCGTGCCGGGTCTGGTCATCTCGATTTTCCAATTGACTTTCGATGTCCGTAATAAGCTGGTTTAGCCGCTCTACCGATTCCGGTTTCCCCGCATCGAGATCGTTCACTTGTTCCCTCAACCTTTCGAGATGTTCCCGCAAATCAGTTTCAGACATGTTAGTTAACCCTTTTTTCTAGCATCACTACCCGGCCATCGTGGAAATTCGTACGTGCCCTAGTTTAACCCATCCACTATGAGCTCGATCTGTCCGCTGCGATGCGAGCCATCGTAGCGGCTGGGAGAGAACCCCAGCGAGAAGCGCCGCGAAACATCTAAAAACGCCGTACGTCACGTACTGAGGATAGTGCACGCAACAGACGAACACCGGGCGTCGCGGAGAACGGTCAGTCTGGCCGCTTGTTTTCTCAGGCCGCATCCGGCGCGCGGTGGCTTCGGGTGTTACAATGCAACTGTGAACGCCGGTACCGAGACGACCGAGTTTGATGCGCAAGAGATCGCCTTGCGCGGCCTGATTTCGGGTATCGCCGGCAAAGAAGAAGCGGCGCTGTCCGCGCTCTACGATGCGACGACAAGCCGCGTTTTCGCCTTGGCCTTGCGGATAACGGGACAACGGGATGATGCCGAAGAGGTTACGGAAGACGTCTACATGCAGGTTTGGCAACGCGCCAGCGCCTACGATCCCAACCGCGGAAAGATCATGACCTGGCTGTACACGATCTGCCGCAGCCGCGCGATTGATCTGCTACGCCGGCGTAATCCGGCGGAGATCTGCCCGTCGTCCGAGATGCCGTGCGAGGAGGCGGATATAGCCGCCGATCCGTTGGATGCCCTCTGCGGACTTGAGGAACATAACCTCGTGCGCGCGGCGCTCGAGGCGCTTAGCGTGAACGAGCGGCAAATGTTGGTCCTGAGGTACTTTAAGGGGTTCAGCCATCAGGAAATCGCGGATTACACCGCGACGCCGCTCGGTACCGTGAAGATGGTCTTGCGGCGGGCAATGCAGCTTATGAAAGAGCAATGGCCATAGAGGCGCTTGGAATGTGGCCTCGGCGAGAACATTGGGGTGCGGCTCAAAAAGCGCCCGGTGGTGTAAGTTATGAACGACGATAATCTATTCGATATCGAGCTATTCACGCAATGGACCGATGCGCTGGCCCCGGTACAGCCGCCGGCCGGCTTGCGCGAGAGGATCATTGCGCGCGTGCGCGCCGAGCATCCGCTCACGCAGCTACGCACGATACGCTCGGCCGAAGGTTGGATGGACTTCGCGCCCGGGATCCGATTCAAGATCCTGCACCGGGATGAAAACGGACGCGCCAATTCCTTGCTGGCCCGCCTGGACGCCGGCGCTATCGTTCCGCCGCATCTTCACGCCGCCAATGAGGAATGCCTGGTGTTGGAAGGGGAGATCACGTACGGAGATATCACCGTCCGGGCGGGGGACTACCACTTTGCGCCCAAGGGCGCGGCCCACCCCGCACTCACCACGCGTGCCGGCGCGCTGATCTTCTTGCGATCCGGGATGGGCGAGTCCGTGCCGGAGTTTTCAGCAGCACGCTGATTTACGCCGGCCCGGCGCAGATGTCGCGCTGGCGTATCGTGGCTGTCCTCGCCCCCGGCGCCTTGGCGTCACTCGCCGCCTTATTTATTGACCCGATCCCGCAGGATCCCGACTACCATAATTTCGCCGATCAGCGGGTCTTCTTTGAAATTCCGCATTTCGGCGATGTGATCACTAACATTGGCTTCATGCTGGCCGGTTCGATCGGATTGGCGCAGTTGCTATCTCCAGGCCGCTTGAGCGATGCGTTTGCAACGGACCGCGAACGCCGCGCTTGGATCGTATTTTTCCTTGGGATCCTGCTCACCGGGCTGGGATCGGGCTGGTACCATCTGCAACCGGATAACGCGCGACTCTTCTGGGATCGGCTGCCGATGACCCTGACGTTCATGGCGCTCGTGAGCGTCATTGTCAGCGAACGTATCGACGCGCGTGTGGGCGTGGCGCTGCTCGGGCCGTTGGTTCTGGCGGGGCTCTCGAGCGTCGCGTGGTGGGATTACACCGAGCAACAAGGCCGGGGGGATTTACGCTGGTATGGCATGGTGCAATTCTATCCCATGGTCGCCAGCGTGCTGATGCTGCTGCTGTTCCGGAGCCGCTATACCCGCGATGATTGCTATTGGGTCCTGATCGCCGCCTACGCGGCGGCCAAGATCGCGGAGCATTTCGACATCGAGATGTATCGTCTGAGCGGTTGGCTGAGCGGCCACAGCCTCAAGCATGTCCTGGCCGCCGGCGGCGCGTGGGCGTTGTTGATCATGCTCCGGCGGCGCTCAGTAGCGAACGCTGGAACGAAATCAATATGAGAAAACACCAGCTCGACGGCTTGCGTTTTGTTTTATTCCTGATGGTCTTTGCCACCCATTACGCGCCCAACCCTTTTCACGTGGGTTACCTGGGCTATGCGTTACCCGTTTTCTTCGTGATGAGCGGTTTTCTCATCACCAACGTGCTTTTGTCCGCCGATCACCCGAGCTTGCTCACCAATCTCAAGGTTTTCTACACCCGAAGAATTTTGAGGATATGCCCAGCCTATTATCTCGTGGTATTGCTATTGATCGGCATGGAAGCACTCACCTACCCGGCGTACTATCTCGCCTACCTTTTCAATATCAAACTCTTTGCCCTGAGCCTGAGCCCGAGCGCGGCATTCTACGAATGGTTCTTACAGGGTTGGCGCAATGAATCGATGCATCTCTGGTCCTTGAGCGTCGAGGAGCAATTTTATATCGTCTATCCGCTGCTCCTCTACATCACGCCCCCGCGCTATCGGACCACGATGTTGTTTTCCGTGCTCATCATGAGCATCGCGGCGCGTTTCTGGTTCATGTCTCGTTATCCGAAATCGTTCTACGGGACACTCTTGCCCGTGTGCGCGGAATATTTCGTCTGGGGATGTATTTTCTCGTGGCTCGAGTATCAACAACGCCTGCCGCGGTTCTCCCCGCCCTGGACGCTGAGCCTCTCGGTGATTGCGATAATGAGTTTGATCGGCGTCGAGTTTTCTCTGAGCCAAGGTGGCTTTCTACAATTCTCGACCTCTCACTACCAGACGCCGATTGCATTGAGTATGGGATTCTTTGTTTGGGGCTTGTGGTCGCTGCCTGAGTCGCACCTCGTGGTGCGCGTGCTAAGCTTCGGACCCTTCGTGTACTTCGGCACCATGAGCTATACGCTCTACCTGGTGCATCTGATTGCCATGAATTTGTTCAACTCCCTCGATCTCAAGCTTCCGCTGCCCCAGCACATCGGCGTTGTCGCCGGGGGCTTTGCGATTTCACTCCTCATGGCGGCTGCGATCTGGCATTGGTATGAGAAACCGATCTACGCCCTGCGGCGTTACTTGCCATATCGTTGAGGCGTAGAGGATAATCATCGCGCTCACGGGTGTACATGAGGTAGCCGACGAGCATTTCATCATCGCTATCGAGCCCCCACCGCACCTCTTTTGCGGGATCCGGATTGACGGGATTCTGCTCGGAATTATCGAATTCCGCGCGCGCGACGATCCGGGTTCCGGCCGGGATCTCTCGCGGTGTTTTGAGACGATAGAACGTCTGCCAGCCGAACGAATAATTCGGCACCGACAGCAACCGCTCCGACCGGCCGTCCGGGAAATGAGCCACGTAATCGAAGTGCCGGCCGCGATAGTGCATATGGGGATACAAGC
>JALZJW010000149.1 GCA_030859565.1 Pseudomonadota bacterium | reverse complement strand
GCGCTACGATGGCCACCGGCGCTGGGCCAAATGGGCCGCCCCGATCTGGCTCTACGTTTCCATCACCGGCGTGCTCGTCTACTTCATGCTCTACGTCTGGTACCCGCCGAATCAATTGACCAGAGACCAATGACCAATGCCGCAATCGGGCGCGTCACCGCGCGGGCATCGACTTGGTTATTTGGCGTTCACACCCTCTCTGGTCCTTGGTCATTGATCAACGCGTAATCGCGAGCGGGAACCTCCGCAGCGGATCAGCTCGATCAGGGCGAAGAAGCCACCGCCGGCTGCTCGCCCGTATCCGCTCGGCCGACCTGATCAGGCCGACGCCGCGCGCGATCTTTCCTATCGGCTTTATTCAAATGAGCGAACGGCGCAAGCGGGCGCAGGACGCGCTCGGCTACAACGCGCTGGCCTGGCCGGAGATCAGTCGGCTTGGCGCAGGAACGCTCCGCGGGGACGACGAGCAGCCAGGGGTGCTTGCTTTGACGCATAGCCATATAGCTGCAAAGCTGGCGTTATGAAAACGACGATCGATCTGCCCGAAGATCTGCTCCGCCGCGCGAAGACCGAAGCCGCGTTGCGCGGACGGAAACTCTGCGAACTGGTGGCAGAGGGATTACAGTTGCGATTGGAAATGAAGGAGGAGGCGCGGCCCGCGGCGGGAACGCCCGAGCCGCTTTTGCGGAGCCTCGACGACCTGCCGCTCATCAAAGGACGGCCGGGAGCGCCCAAGTTGAACGTGACCCCGCAGCGGGTTCACGAACTGGAGATGGAAGCCGAGTTGGAGCGCCATGAGGCATCTTTGCGATAGCAATGTTTTCGTCGCTCTAACGGTGAATGTGCATCCCGCCCTCGAGGCCGCACGCGGCTGGCTGCAAACGCTGCTGGCCGGCGACACGCTGGGCTTTTGCCGGATGAGCGAGATGTCCTTTCTCCGACTGCTCACGCAGAGGATCGCGGAAGGCTACGCGCCGGTGAAAAACAAGGAGGCGGTCAGGAAACTGGAGCAGTGGAAGCGGCTGGCTTTCGTCGAGCGGTGCAACGAACCGGAGGGAATGGAAGAGGACTGGTTGCGGATGGCCGGCGTCGGGCAAGCCGCGCCAAAACGCTGGATGGATGCGTATCTGGCGGCCTTTGCGCTCCATGCTGGGATGCGCTTCGTAACGCTGGACGGGGACTTCGAGAAATACAAAGAGGCAGGGATCGACGTGCTGATGCTGCGGGCGCCGAACAAGGAAGGCGCGTAAATGGGGATGTTCGAAAAAGTGCGCTGCGACTCACCCGCTCCCGGAGCCGGGTCTGCAAGGCCATGTCTTCCAGAGCAGGGACACGCGGTTTCAAGTCATGACACGCTATCGGGTGACGGAAGGCGAGTTGGTGCATGAAGCCGGCGCAGAGTGCGGCTTGTTTTTGGAGTTCAAGGCCGGTGTTCAAGTGGCTCTACTACGCGGACTGGAGCCCTCATCGACGCCATCGCGGAGGGCCTGAGTCTGCTGACCTGGCACACGGAGTCATTCGCTTACGCCGATGGCTGGGATGAAGCAGCGCAGCGCTACCGCGGACTTCGCTGCGGCCAGCAGGTCACCCTTACCGAAGACAGCACGGGAATTTTGGTGAAGCCCGAACCTGCGCTCCGCCAATACGAAGCAGAGCGACCCGCACCAGCCGGTGTGGCGCGTGGGGGAACGACAGCACCCAGCGAAGCCAGCGGTCCGTCGTTGGCTGGAGCGACACGGGAACCTGCAAAGCCAAAGCGCTTCCACGGTACTGTCCAGCTTGACGCGCAGCGCGCCGGCCGCGACGCCGGCACTATCGCGCAGGAAGTCATCTCACACCTCGCCGGAATCATCGGTGCCGACGTAAAAGTGACGCTCGAAATTGATGCTGTTATCCCCGCGGGCGCGAGCGAACAGGTAGTGCGAACCGTGACGGAGAATTGTCGGACCCTGAAGTTCACCAGCCAGGGTTTTGAGGAGGAGTGAGCAGCATCAATTTGCGCGAAGGTTTCGGTAATCCGGCGTCAGCGCAAGCCCGAACGCGCTGAGCACGCTTTTCATTTTGGCCGGCTTGGCCTTTATCAAGAGCGAGCGCAAACAGGCGCACACGCTGTGCAGGTGTTATTGATGTTTCAACCAAACACTATAAATGATGTCCGCCGTAGGATTGATACGAGACGCATTTGTTCCCGGGGTGGAAAAGAATTGGAAGTTCCCCGCATCGCATCTTCGAAAGAATGAACCCGCAGCGCTGTCATAGTTGAACTGCACCTCGCTGGAAACGCAGATCCCGGGGAGCCGCAACATCTGTAACGATGAAGTTCTAAATTGTTACCAGCGGTCCCAATGTGATTGAAAACGTCCGGAAAACGGCGCTGGCGGAGTTCGCGCCGATAATCGTTTCGGCGGGTTCGCGATGATTAGCTCCTCCCGTGGCTCCTGAGAACACGGTGGTTGGTCCTCGAGCGGTCACATTCGGATTGCTGAGCTCGATTATCGAGCGTGCTTCAAGGCCATTCACCGAATCTCACGCGCATCCCGACGAAGTGCATTTCGCCCGACTCCGTTCTTGTCTTTTCCCCAACCCGACGGAGTATTTTTTTATCGTTTTAATCCCGCCGCAGAATTCTTTGGTCGTTACCGTCCGGCTGATGCGGCGAGCGGGGCTTTTTGCTGGTCTGAGCATTCGGAACGCTGCGTTGGCGTTTACTTTGGTCGAAGTGGTGCTCGCCATTGGCGTGATCGCCTTTGCTTTTGTGGCGCTGCTGGGACTTTTGCCGATCGGGCTTTCCACTTTCCGCCACGCTGTCGATATTTCGGTCACGGCCCAGATCGCTCAACGGGTAATCGGAGACGCGCAGGAAGCGGATTTTGATGCCTTGGCCGATCATCCGCAAAATGTGCAACAAGGCGAATTTTTCATCCTTCCTCTTCGCTATTTCGACGATCAAGGCACGGAGATCGATGTGGCCGACTCGGCAGGGGGCCCCAGCGCCGACGAGCGCTCTCGAATTATCTACGTGGCGCGGGTCCGCGGGTCCAAGCCTGGCGATCCGGATCCGGCGCAACATGCCATCACCCGTTTCACGCTATTCCCCACCTCCGACGATGCGCCGCACAACCCTCGTGACGTGACCTTTTTGACGATTCAGATTGCGACAAATCCAGGCAATCGCCCCCTCCCGATCGATAACGAGACGCAGCTTTACAAGAGTGCCGCCGGCGGACAGCGAAATCAGATGATCACGTACTCGACCGTCGTGGCGAGGAATGGTCACACCCGAAAACCCTGATGAAACGCGCCGCTACGATGGATGCCAGGAGCAGGTGGCCAGGCTTCACGCTCGTGGAGTTGATGATTTCGACCGCGATCATCGCCCTCCTCGTGTTGATTTTGGTGAGTATGGTGGGGGAGACCACGAATGTGTGGCGCTACACGACCGGCAAGGTGGAGCAATTCCGGGAGACGCGGAATGCGTTTGAATCGATCACCCGACGCCTGAGCCAGGGCACGCTCAACACTTATTGGGATTATGACGATGCCCAGCAACCCACGAAATACGTGCGGCAATCTGAACTCCGGTTTGTCTGCGGCAGCGCCGCCACTCTTCTTAAGGAAAGCGGCGCCATTGAACGCCCGACTCACGCCGTTCTTTTCCACGCGCCTCTTGGCTTTGTGGACTATGGCACGCCGAAAGGGAAAGAGTATCGCGGATTGGAAAATCTGCTGAATACCTGGGGTTATTACGTCGAGTTCCGCGATGATTCCGCTTTCCGGCCATCATTTCTCACGAGTCTCCCGAACGTTCCGCCTAGATATCGCTATCGGTTGATGGAGTTTAGGCAGCCGTCCGAGAATAACCTCATTTATACGTTTACGTCGGGACTGGACACCGGAGGTAAGCTGAAAGCGGAAAGCTATACAGATCTGACTTGGTTTCGCGATGGGGCATCCCGACCGGACGCTCCGGTGCGCATGGTCGCTGAAAACATCATCGCTCTGGTGTTGATTCCCCGCCTGGCGAAAAGGGACGAACAGGACCATCCAAAATACAACCCGGCGAAGCCCGAGTTCTCAATTCTGGCCCCCGACTATACCTACGATTCCACCGCTCGGGATCCCGATCCTGCGATCAATCCGCGCAACCAGTTGCCGCCGATTATTCACGTCACCATGGTCGCGATCGACGAGGCTTCCGCCATCCGAAAGGACTTCACCCGGCAGACCGGCTCCGACGATCCGTTTGCTTTGAAAGATAAATTCCAGCGCACGGCGGATTACCAGGAGGACCTTAGTTCCGGGGACGCGTCTCTGGAAAAGACGCTCGCTGAGCAGAGAATAAATTACCGTGTTTTTTCCACGAACGTGCCCATTCAAGCCGCCAAGTGGAGCACCGCACAACCTGATTAAGCGTTCCCCCTATGTCGCGCCCAATGTTCCCCCGTTCTCGTTCAGCATTCTGCTTGGTCCGGCCGCGAAAGGGCGGTGTGGCCCTGGTGTTGGTACTCGGGTTTTTAGTTCTCATGGCTGCGCTGGTCATCGGCTTTTTCGGGTCGGTCACGAGGGAGCTGACAGGTGCGAATAATTACGCGGCCGGCGTGACGCTTCGTCAGCTTTCCGACGTCGCGAACAATGTTGTGATGGGACAACTTCTCGACGGCACGAAGGGCCGAGTCGTTCCCGACCAGGGCAGTTCCCCGAGATTAACCTGGACATCGCAGCCTGGCCTGATCCGGACATTTAACGATAAGGGGCTGCCCCACAAAGTCTTCAAATTGTATTCCTCCAACAATCTGGTGGTTCGTCTGCCGGAGGACGCGACCGAAAACTATAATCCCATCACTGAGTTAGCGAATGAGGTCCCGCAAGATTGGTATGACCGGCGGGCCGAGTTCACGGACCTGAACAGCCCGGTTCTGGTCGAGGATGAGAAAGGCCAGATTAAGCCGGCGGATTCCAGTCGCAGCTTCACCGCCAACTATCCGATCGTCGATGCATCGGCCGCGCTCGACCCCTCCGTCGAAGGGTTCGCCATCCAGAACGCTCCGACCGGGGCGGCAACGGTTGTTCCCGGTGAGGATCCAACAAAACCTCGGAACGGCCGAAGCGGCAATCCGGCCCCAATGCCAGTGCGCTGGATCTATGTTCTGCGCAACGGTGCTCTGACCACACCCGATGGCGGCAACAGCGGGACGGCGACCTGGAGCGGATCTGGTGGGGCCATTCAGGCCCAGCCCTCGAGGGAGAACCCGATTGTCGGTCGAATCGCTCTTTGGACAGACGACGAGACCAGCAAAGTGAATCTGAACACTGCGTCGGAGGGAACCTTTTGGGATCGTCCGTGGGCTGATACACCGGCCGAACGGGATCTTGCCAAAACGATGCCGGTGCAAAACGAGTTTCAACGATTCGCGGGTCACCCCGGTGCGACGTGCCTCAGCGCGGTTTTTGGTTCGATCCTGCCGATTACGCCCGGCAGGCCCACGGCCACCCAGTTGAGCGCATACTACAACCTGGCGCCGCGCTATCTCCTGGGTGGGAGTGAAGGAGGAACCAGGGAGGGAACAAGCGCGATGACTCTGGATGGATCCCGGCTCTACGCATCGCTCGACGAGTTTATCTTCGCTCCGGATCGAACCGAGAATCATTCAGCGGTTGATCGGTCGTTTCTCGAGAAGGCGAAGTTTTTTCTGACCACCAATAGCCGAAGTCCGGATGTAAATGTGTTTAACCGGCCCCGTCTTTCCCTGTGGCCGTTGCAGTTGGAAAAGGCTAAGCGGAACTCGAAGGATCGATTGATCGCCTTCTGCTCCACCGCCAACGATCTGCCTTACTATTTTCAGCGACACACAAGCTACACCGGCGATGGCCGGCTCAATCAGATCGATCCTCCTCCCAGCAGCCAGGACGTGGCGCAAGTGAAGGACTGGCATGGGGTGGAACGGAACCAGCAACTCTATAAATATCTGCAGATGCTGACTGATGCCGCGGTGCCAGGATTGGGGGGGATTTTCGGAAAGAACGGGAAGTATCCAGACGATCGGGATCAAATTCTGACCCAGATGATCGACCTCATGCGCAGCGGCGTAAATGCTTACAACACGGCTCTTGCGCCTAACTACGATTTCCTGCCAACGCGCAAGCTGGCCGGTTACCCGGTCCCGGGTGAGACCCAGGCGTTACCGCTCAACTTGAGCAGCGTTAATGGCACGCGCGGTTTTGGGCGCTACTCTACTATTACCCAGGCGGCACTCGTTTTTTATACTACGAAGTTCGATGACCAAAACGGCAATAATTTACAGGAAGCGAATGAGTTGACGACCGCCATGAAAGCGGTCCTGGTCCTGGAGCCGTACTGTCCCGTGACCGGAGCGCCCAGCTGGAGCCCGCATGTTAGATATGTCGTGGACGGGTTGCAAAACTTGAAAGTCGACGGCAACACGATGGGATTTCCGAATCCGGATGCAAACGAAAACCCGCGTAATCTGGTGACCAGCCGCGTGGGATATAGTGGTGGCGGTCACAAGACCGCGTTCATGGGCCTGCAAGCCGCGTTCCGATACTATAAGGCCGGAGGTGCTGACGAGAACAAGACGTTGGGTACTTCCAACGAGGAAACCGAGTACCCCTTCTTTTCGCAGGAGATCCCGCTCAAGCCGGGAATGAAAACCTTTAACTTTACGGGAGCGCCCATCACCATTCGCATTTATGGCGGTTACGACCAGCCGGCTTGGGGCAAGGGTAAACCGACGCAGCTCGTGCAGACGATCAGGATCCAGTTCACCAATGGAACCAACTGGCCCGCGCCCGAGCTGGAGGAACCTGATTTCAACAAGCGCATTGGCGGCGACGCTTCCAAATATATCAGGGCGAAGGACACTTCTCGGGGGGTAGAAGCGCGCGCGATGGCCGCCAACCACGGCGACCTCCGTTTCCTGGCCGCGCTGGCGAACGTGGACCAGCGGTATTTTTCACCGCAGTCCACTTACAACACGGCCGGCCAGCGCCACTCTCATTCTTTGCGCACCGGTGACGGCAACCAATCCATCTATTTGCATGGGGCACGTTTGGCTAATCAGATCCAGACGCGGCTCGTCGAGGGGGTGAATTATCCGGTGAACCCGCGCAAGGAGCCCGCAGCGGGCTCTGGTTTGGTCGCGGCGCGTACATATCAAGGGCGGCCTGGTGATTGGGATAACGGAGTCGGCAATATCGAGGACGGCGCATATATCAATAAGCCCGATGAGGGGAATGCGGCGACCGGCGGGGAGAGTAGTTACTTCAACCGCGGAAGCTTCAGCGTGGAGGGCGGAACGACCTTCTCCCCAAATCGACAGATCTCTTCTGCGGTAGCCTTCGGATCATTGCCTACCGGCGTGATCACGACGGACAAAGCGATGCGCGCGGGGAAAGACACTCCTCCAAACGGCCGCGGCTGGCAGACACTGTTGTTTTGCCCGAACCCGGCGGCGGGAGTTCGGCAGGCAGATCACGACGGTTTCGGGAAATCGGCGAAAGAGAAAACGCCGCCTTACACGGAGCCTCCTGATCATATGCTTCTTGATCTGTTCACCATGCCGGTGGTGGAGCCGTATGCTATCAGCGAGCCATTCTCGACGGATGGCCGGATCAATCTGAATTATCAGGTTGCGCCGTTTACTTACCTCAAACGTGATACGGGTCTTCGGGCGGTGTTGAGGTCGACAAAGATCATGGCGATCCCCAAGTCTTCGGTTGATTACAAGACCGGAGCCAACCGAGCCTTTCGACACGATCTCGACCTTGACGAAACGCTTCGAGGCTTCGAGAAGCGGTTCCAGGAGAACAACCCATTCGTGACCGCGTCACAAATCTGCGACATGTTCCTCGTGCCGCGCGGAGAATCGTTCGATTCGACTTTGGCCTGGTGGGAGGACAAGCTGCTTACCGGAGACAACGCACGCGAGTACCCCTACGGACATATCTATCCACGCGTCACTACCAGGTCGAATGCCTACACCATTCATGTGCGGGTCCAGAGTTTGAAGAAGACTCCGGGATCTTCCGATGATTGGAAGGCGTGGAGAGAAGGACGCGACATCGTGACTGGAGAGTATCGGGGCGCTACTTTGATCGAACGCTATATCGATGCCGGTGACCGGACATTGCCAGACTTTGGTTCTCTCCCGATAGACGACCCGGCCAGTATCGATGACTATTATCGGTTCCGCGTCATCAACACGAAACAGTTTGCGCCGTGACATGAAACGTCGGCAGTTGTCGTTACGGTTCGGCCTTATAGCAAGCGACCGTGTTCCGAGGCAGGCGGGGAACAGAACGCGCTGAGCACGCTTTTCGTTTTGTCCGGGCTCGCCTTTATGAAGAGTGAGGCAGCAGGCGCACACGTTGTGCATGGTCGCGGCGTTGATCACCTCGACGCTTTTTCTCACCTGCTCACCGTTCGAGCCGAAGAACAACGTGGATCAAGCACCCGCTTGTCGGG
>JALZJW010000148.1 GCA_030859565.1 Pseudomonadota bacterium | reverse complement strand
CGCACCGCCCAGGCTCCCGACGCCCCCAGCTATCCCCGGAGGCCAGTACTCTTTCACCCTAGGAGGCCAGGCTTTACTACCTTCTTTCAGACTCATCTTTGAATTAGAAAATACTATAGACCTGTTGTATCGAGCGAGCGTCCCCGCCAGAATCCGCGCATGAGGCTCGCGCAAAAACGAACCATCCCAACCTACGATCATGCGCCCCAGCACAAGGTATCCGTTTGGGCCCGGCACATCGGCCGTACTTCGTTCACGTTCCGCATCGCGGGCAGCGAAGCCATCATCTCAACGGCGGAGACGATTTACGTGCTGGTAGACAGCGCCGCCCTCTCCAAGACACCGCTGCGCCACTGGATGTTACGCAGGCCTTACAAAAAGGCGGACAGGGACTGGTAGCCGATCACGCCGGCTATCTGACCCAGGCGAGTAATGCACGCCTCAGGCTTGTGTCCCTCATCGAGGGCCTTATTGGGTTGGTGGACTGCTCGATGCCGGCGCTGGTGCAGGTGGCAACCCAACCGATGCATGATCGACCACGTAGAGCATCGTGTTTCCCTGCTTCCTGATGATCTCGCTGGTGCGAAACGGGATGGTCTGCTGCTTTCCGTCGGGGTCCTTTGAAAGACTGCTCCCACTGACCTAACGTCGCGATGTAGCCCTTGCCCAGCGCTATAGCTTCCTGCGACTTGAAAATAACCTTTGCGTCAGCAGGCATTACCTTCAGATTGTTGTCGATGAGCTTCTTGATCTCGGCCCTTCCCTTGGCTTCCTCTCCCTGTCCTGGCCAGATGACATGCGCATCATCCGCATAGAGAGCGAGCATCGCCTCCGCATCGCGCGCATTCATGGCTTTTGCAAACGCCTCTGAATGGGCCTTTGCATCGGCCACTGGACCGGCATAGGTCCGGCGCGGCCGCCAGTAAGAATAGAATAATCAAACCCAGATTTTTCCTTGCACAATCCTCCAGTTCACCTTGGACAAAGAAATTGCGCGCGCTGCGCGCTCGATCGGCCCTGGCCGCCACTCCCATCCTTGATCACCTGCCTGAGCAGTTCCTGCATGCGGCCCGAGTGCATGAACTCCCAGTTTCCGCCCGTATTCGACATCACTCATGCGCCGGCCTGCAGCCTCCTCCACGACGAGAACCTTGCCCTTCCACTCCTGCGTGGATTTGTCCCGAGAATAGCTGCCCGCGCTTTCACACCCAAGCGACTTAAGATCTCTGAACTGCTTGCCCATAATCGGTTGTCTTCATCCATTCCTCGTCAAGCCCTATGACACCCCCTCAAGCACGGAAAGAATATTACCGGCCGGGTCCTTGAACCAGGCAATGTTCGGGCCTTCGCCGCGGGATTCACCCCGAAAGATGCCCTTTTCGTCCATCTTCATTTCGCCTTCCTACGATTCGAAACTCACGCCAAGCCCGGCCAGCTTATCCACCGCCTCTTCAATATTGTCCACGGGAAAATTAAGCACAGTGTACGTGGCAGATTGATGGTCCTGCTTGGGATATATGAATACGTTACCGCCGCCGGCGATTTGCATTGCCAGGCCTTCTTCCTCTTCGGAAACTTCCATCCCAAGCGTTTGGCCGTAGAATTCCTTCGCTTTCTGAATGTCGTCCACCGAAAAACTGCTAAATGCATGTGTGTCCTTGAACATAATTTCCTCTCTTTATAGTTACCTGATATGCAATAAGAACCGCCCGTTAGAGTGAGCGGTCTGACTACCACCCCGCCACTGAAGCGGCACCCCTCCTGAACAAGGTGGGGAGTAGGCTACGGCTTGAGGTCGACTGCCGCTTTGAAGCTGCCGTCCATGCAGAAGGGCACGGATTCGTGTTCGTGCGTGATCTTCCACTTGCCGTCGATCTTGCGGAAGCAGAGCGTCTCGCGCAGCCACATGTCCACCTTCTCGCCATCCGCCATAGGTTACCTCTACGTCATTAACCGCGGAGATATCGAGCGGCATGCTCGACGAATACCTCTGGACTCTATCGTTACGCGCCACCCTGCTTGGTCGGGGCGGAATGGGCGGCATCGAGCCCGGCGCCCAGGGCATGGAGACAGCGCAAGATCTCGCCCAGGATGTCCGGCTGATCGGAAGTGGAGAGCATGTTCTCTTCCTCGGCCACCTCCAGCTCTCGGACGTCGTATTCCCAGCGATGCAGGATCTCGATCTTCTGTTCCCGTGACAGCTCGGTAGTGGTGAGCACCTGTTCTGGCGACGTGAAAGCCGAGGTTGGATCCCGTAAAGCCTTTTCATACACGATCATGATCACGTTCCTCCTCGAAGGACGGCTTTTTTGGCTACTGGCTGCGTGCAGAGATCATTCCGGGGGGCGGTCAACGCAAATAACACCCCACATGATCTCGGCAACCTATGCTCCCCGGGTCTTGGCGGCTAACTGCGCGACGCGTAACGGTACGGGTGGATGCGAATCGTGAAAGGCCGAATAGAGGGGATCGGGGGTGAGGGTGCGGGCGTTTTCCCTATAGAGCTTGACTAAAGCCCGGATCAAACTACCGGCGTCCGCTTGCTCTGCGGCAAAATTGTCGGCTTCAAATTCATGGCGGCGCGAGAGCGCGGCCAGCACCGGCTGTAGCAACATACCGAACACCGGGGCTATCATGAGAAACAATACAATCGCGGTATGTACGGAGGGCTGCGAGACCCCGAGTCCCGGGTAAAACCATGGCTGCTCCATAAGCCAGGCTAGAAGCGCGACCCCAACGAGGCTCAGACCCGCCATCAGCACCATTCTCTTCAACACATGCCTGCATTTGTAATGGCCAAGCTCATGGGCCAACACTGATTCCACCTCGCTAGGCTGCAGCTCCTTGAGCAGCGTGTCAAAGAACACGATGCGCTTGTTCTTGGCAAACCCAGTGAAGTAGGCGTTGCCATGGGTAGAGCGCAGCGACCCATCCATGACAAAAAAACCCTTGCTCGAGAACCCGTTTCGTGCGAGCAGCGCCTCGATGCGGCTTCGCAGCTCGAAATCGTCGAGCGGTCGGAACTTATTAAAAAGGGGCGCGATAAACACCGGATACGCCCAGGTCATAAACAGGCTAAAGCCTAGCCAGGCCACCCACGCCTTGAGCCACCCCAGCCCGCCAGGGGTCTGCATCAACCATAGCACTAGCGTCGCCAAAGGGATCCCCAGCGCGAGCAGCAGCAGCCCTTGCTTTAGCAGATCGTAAAAAAACATCTTGGGCGTCGTGCGATTGAAGCCGAAGCGCTCCTCGATCACAAAGGTACGATAGAGCGCTGCCGGAAGGTCCAACAGCGCCATGAGCGCAAAGGCTGAAAGCATGACCCCTACGCCGGTAATAAGCTCGGGCAACTCGAGGTGTCGCCAAGCCCGATCCAGCAGATCGAGCCCGCCGCCTAGCGTCCAGATAAGAAGGAGCACGCTCGCCAACAAAAGCTCATACTGAGCAAAGCGGGTGTGGGTGGCGGTGTAATCGGCGGCTTTCTGGTGATCCGCGAGCGCTATCCGCGTTGCGAAGGCTTCGGGAACTCTCTGACGATGGCGCGCCACATGCCGTATTTGGCGGTGATCCAGCCATAGATGGACCGCGGCTTGTGCGATAACCGCAAGGCCGAAGACGAGCGAGAAAAGATTCACGACCGGAGCATGCGGCTGAAGCGATGCCTCAATCCTCGGATAATCTCATCGGCATCGAACTCGAGATGACCGAACTCGACCTGGGCCGTCATTGTATCATTAAGATCGCGACCGTGATTACCGACAACGCCCGTCCTGCATCCTCGCCGAAGTATGACCACGCGTCCAGCGGGCCGACCCCGAGGTGATCAACGCTGATTAACGTTCGTACATAATCACGCCAATGCCATCGTGGCCTGCGATTTCCTGATCGTCGTCACCGCGACATTCAAGTGCCTGTACGTGTTTGTCATGATGGAACTTGGAACCCGAAAGCTGCTACACATCAAACGTGACCGATCACCCGACGGCGGCTTGGACGCTGCAACAGCTGCGCGAAGCGATCCCCTCGGACCATTGCTACCAGTATTTGCTTCGTGATCGCGATCGCATCTATTCCGCGGAACTCGACCGGTCGGTCCAGAAGCTCGGTCTTCGGGTCTTGAAGAGTCCCTATCGCAGCCCACTCGCGAATTGCGTCTGCGAGCGGGTGATCCGGAGCCTACGGCGAGAGTGTCTGGATCTCCTGATCCCGCTAACCCAATTACACCTGCTTCGTACCGTGAAGGATTGGACCTCTTATTACAATACGGCGCGACCACATATGTCACTCGGTCCGGGGATCCCGAGCCCACCCGGCACGCTACCCGTCGCACTGATAGCACATAGACATCGGCCCCCCGAGAAGCAGCGGGTTTATGCACGCCCTATTCTGGGAGACTTACATCGCGACTACCGGCTGATAGCGGCCTGAGGCCCGATCTGCAGTGACGCGCGTGAAGCCATTAGGCGAGGAGGAATTCGCCGAACTCGATGACTTGTTGCTCTCGGAGGGTCTGCCCGAGTCGACCATGGATATCTGTGCGGCAGAGGGCTTTCTCACCGCAATTGCCATCGGACCGGTAACCGTGATGCCCGACCAATGGCTCCCGCGCATCTTTGGCAGCGAGGCCGACGAGCCCATGCCGGAGTTTCCTTCGTCGAAGGTCGTCAGGCGCCTCATCGATCTCATCATGCGGCTGTACACCTCGGCCATCGTGACCTTTGAAGTTGCTCCAGAGGAATTCGAACCAACCTTCTACACCCGTGAGGTCGACGGGAAGACCTACACCATCATCGATGAATGGTGCAGCGGGTTCCTGCAGGGCATTCGATTAACCCAAGAGGCGTGTCAGCCCCTGTTGGAGGAGCAGCCAGACTTCTTGCGCCCCTTCCGACTTTTTGCGGCCGAGGAAGGTTGGGCCGAGCTGGCGAGCGCTCCCGATGAAGCCGTGATGCATGCAGAATGGTCAAACAAGATTGCCCCGACGATCCATGCCATTCACGCGTACTGGCTATCGTATCGCGAAGCCACCGCTACAAACCCGCGGCGTTCCAAAGCAATCCCAGCGAAGTCGACAGTAGGACGCAACGAGCCCTGTCCGTGCGGCAGTGGAATGAAATACAAGTATTGCTGTGGGCGACCTCAAACGTTGCATTGAGTGATCAGCGGGTGTCCAAACAAACTGCAGAACGGGGGCCGGTTTGCCTAGAATGGAACGAGCCACGTTATTTTTGCGGACGACAAGTGGCGCTGGGTGCGCACCAAGGTCCGCCATCTTCTGGCGTTGGGAACAAGTAAGCGCCAAGCGATTTTGACCGCGCTCAGTAGCAAGAGCTATTGGCACTTGTCGAAGAGACCTTGGCGACACAAACCGGGATGACGAATGACTGGTTGACACGCCAGGGCTTGATATCCGTGCGGGCACTCTGGATGCGTGCCCACGGCTATACCTGAGTCATCGTGTCCTCCACTCTCGTGAACCGCCCGGTGCGGACCCGCATGCCGTGGTGGTGTGGGGGCTGGGGGCTAAATACCCCCGGCTACCCGATTAGGTGGCGACTATTCCTTATACCAAATGCATTTATATTTCCATATATCTCCTTCACATACTGTTACCTCCGGACTCTTATATAGCATTGTCGTACCATCATCTAGGGGCCGTGAGGCATGACAAAGGAAGGGGTGTTGATGGTCTGATATAGTCCAGCAACGGCCGTCGCAATCCAGCTACAAACTGCCACCACACCTGCCACCATCGTGCAATATTCCACTAAAAAACATAGGTTAGAGTCGTATAACTATTTGAATATATTGATGGGCCCGGTAGACTCGAACCTACGACCAAGGGTTATGAGTCCCCTATACAGAGCTTTGTTAACTGCCTGATAAATATCTAACATCCAGAAATCCACTGCGGAATATAACGGCGAGTTTTGCCGAGAAAAGCCGAGTTTTGGCGAGATCTGGCGAGTTTTATTCCGCACTTTTCCACCATGTGACTTGACCCCATCGGCGCGCAAAAGTTGGAGAAATTTGTTCGGATATCCGGCAGCCGCCGCCTTAGGTCCGAGAGGCTGGGAAAGCGCCTTGAAGCACTTCATGCAATCGAATCACGGTCGCATCGGTGATTAGCACATCACGGCCCGGGCGTCCAAGAAATTCCATGCCTCTAGGCTACACCGACATCTCCGTGCATGGTTAGCTGCTCCTGCAAGAGCAGGTAAATGTGCAGTCAGATATTATTTGCGGAGCACAGTCTTGCAGAGATGCGCAAGGAGGACGAACAAGTTCTCGCATGCCGCTACCTTACCAGCTCGGCATGCATTGGCAAGACTGCGATTAGCGCGGATTCCTAGAATTAGGAATTCGCGACACACGGGATACTTCGTGGCGATTGCGGATGCGCCCCACCCAGTGCCAACCCAAGGCCTCGACTAGCGCCTGAGTTTGGCCTGCCCCGCTTGAATACCCTTAGCTTGGGAGGTCAGCTCCGCGTTTAAGCGGCAGATTGCATCGGCGGTCGCGGGTCCCAAGAGGTAAAAACGCCATGGCGCGGTAAGCCGGTGATTCGGCGCCCAGCGCGCGAGATCAATGGCGCGTAGAATAAGCTCTCGCGGCGGCGACTCACGCCCGAAGGAATGGATCGTGCGGCGGGACCGAATTAGTTTTTCCGCAAGTAGCAGCGACATGGGCGGCCGTCTTGGTGTCTATGATAGTGTCGCGCTGCACGTCGACGGGCACGGGTTGGGGTGTTTGCATGTCGCGCAGTAGCGCGGCCAGCCTGTCGCGCACTGGTTCCAACCTCAGGCACCACAGAAAAACGGCGCCGTATTTCCGTATTGCGGTAACCGTCCCCACAACGACAATCACCATACCAGGCACAAACGCCAAAAACAACAAGCCTAGAAGTTCGCGGTCCATAGGAATACCTCCTGTTCAACCGTCGACTGCGGCGGCGGCTTCCTCACGAGTGATAAAATTTCCATCTTTAACGAATCCGGCCTCGATTGAGCCTTTGACAGTTGCCACTTGCCCTGACGGAAGCCGCTCGACCACAAATTTTGCGGGCAACCCATCGAGGATATGCATCGGGGCGGGGCGTCCATCAGTGAAGCGGGCAATGTAGACCGAGCCGGTCTCGCGATCGATAAATGCAGGATGGAATCCGTGACTGCGATTGCTCGCGCTCACACCGCCGGTGCGAAGGAATCGCCGATTCTGTTCAACCAAGGCCGCCTTTGAAAAGCACTGAGCAGTTCGAGCAGCGGCGCATCGATTTGCTGCGACAGCGAATATATTCAAAAGCCCAAACATCAAGGCCGGTAAGTATGTCAATTCGAAGTTCATGATGGCTCTTCCTCCTAGCCGTATAGATACCCGTATCGAGCTCACCGTCTTAACCCTTGGCAAGGCCAACACCTGTCGAGAAACGCCCATCTAAAGGATGGTACGGTTTCTCAAGCTCCCAGGATCAAGTGGACACCGATTGAGCCGCGCCGAAATCCTTTCCGGCTGGACGTTATTCTTCCGATCCTGAACGGAGAAATCTGTGAACCATTCACGAAAGGCTTGTGACTTATTTACTGGGCATGCGACATTGGATTTGGAAGAGCGCCGCGCACCCTGGCCGAGGAAGACTGAGAGTTTGTGAATCACCATCAACATAGTCCTCTACGTGTGGGCTCCGAGGGGTGTATGTCTGAGTTCCGCAGGCGTAGGGGCATGGACTAAATGGACTAACCTATTCAGTGGCCGGGCAACCGTAAACACCAACGTGCTAGCATCAATTTCACGGTCGCAGACACCAGAGAGCTGTCAAGTACCGGGGTGCAGTGATAAGTCGAACCAGGGGGTAATATCCAGGGGTGCTTTCGACCGAGCTCCTGACGGCCAAGACCTCAGGGTCAGGGAGCAAGGCCCAGTTTCTCGCCGGTGTCCTTAACCTCAGCGTTCATGGAGATCAATGGCACACCTATCGAAGTTACGGGAAACCCCAACCAGAAGGTCGTGTTACCCCCGGTGTCCTCCCTGCCTTACCGTTACCCTTGCCCCTGCCCGCGCTGGATCAAGTTGTGACGTTGGTCATCAATGAACAGGTGAAGACACAGCCGGCGAGCAACCAGGCCGAGATCAAGGTGAATGCCGTCCATCTGACGGTGAAAGTGCCGGTGCCGCTGGTAGGCACGCTACGCTCGCAGACCTTGTGTTGTCCCACGCAGAGTCTGACATCTGTAGTGCGCAAATATCTTTCGACTTGTGCGGCGACGGCACCAACCGATAGTCATGGTGCAAACCGCCTAGCACAGGACGGACAAGAACGCCCTGGTCTGCGGGGAGTTGATAGCGGTATGCCTTCTTGATTGCGGGTAAGGTGTCCGGCGGTCCTGGGATCCAGGGACCGAGAGACAGGTGCGGACGTGCTGTGTTGTAGTATGAGGCCCACTCTTTGATAACTCGCAGCAAGTGTAGCTGCATCAGTGGAATGAAAAAGGCAGGAC
>JALZJW010000147.1 GCA_030859565.1 Pseudomonadota bacterium | reverse complement strand
GGCGACGGCCGCGCCTGGGCGGCGCGGCGCGCCGGCGTCTTCGCTGGCCCCAACACCGGTGAGCGCGGCGCGGGAGGTGTTGGTTAGTCCGGCGGTGATCTTGGTCAGGTCTGGCGTGGCGTCATAGGCCTGCAGCGTCCCGCGATCGGTCGCCAGCACGGCGCCAGGATTCAGCCCCGGCTTGAAGAACGTCCACTGCGCGAGCTCCTTGACCAGGGCGTTGAGCCGCGTCATGCGGGCCGCGGCGTCTTCGGTCGTCTCCGTCTCGTAGACGACCTCCTCGATCTTGATCGCCCCCGATTTTCGGAGCGTTTCCATCTCTTGATCGATGTCCGTCTTGAACCATAGCGTGTTCATCTGCATACGGGTGCGCAAATGCTCGTACGACTGTTGGAAGTTGATAGTGATTTTGACGTTGTACGCGGGGAGTAATCCGATATATTGGAGGTCGTAGACGACCACGACGGGCGTTGTACCTTCTCCACGCAGCGCCGCCTTGAGGAGAACCGCACCCTGTTTGCTCAGCTCGGCCGTGAAGGCCGCGCGCTGGTCGGCGTACAGGCTGGGCGCGGTGTGGGCGACGACGTTCTCCACAAAGCGAATCTCGCGGTTGGCGCCTTCCGTGCCAATCGAGCCGCTGTCGAGCACCGTGACGCGGACCGATCCCGATTTGACGGGAACCGGCACGAGGTTCGCCTGAACGCCGAACCGACCGGATACTTCGTTCCGAACCTGCTCGAGCTGACCCGCGGGCACGCCGAGGTCGGTCGTCATGATGAGGAAGCCGCCGCCGCGTGGGCCGGAAGCGGTGTCACCGATGTCCCGGTACATAAGTAATTGGAACAGCGGCTGTCCGGCTTCGACAGAAAGCCGGGGGGAGTTCGGCAGGTAATAAACGAGACTCTTATCGTTATAGTCACGAATCAGCGTGATTCCCCGAATTATCACCGTCGAATCGAGATAGAGCATCGCAGTTCTCCGCCCGCTGCACCGCTGCCATCAGCGGTGTCCGTCCAGCTTATGGATTACATTCCAAATAAACCAGCACCTGGCCAAAGGCGCATCTGTCCTCGGGGATAGCAAAACTATCGGAGATTGTTTCAGGATGCAAGGATTAGTGTTACTAAAAAGCCGCCTAAGTTACCCTTTGACGCAGATAAACGGTTGCATGCGCGCAACCCCACGCGCAAGGGACATAGTTCGTCAATAACGGACGACATAACACTTGTTTTGACCTTTGCCTTTTGCGGTTTTCGAAACCTATCGCGTTGGGTTTTTGCTCATGGCAAAGCATTTGTGGTCTTCCTCGGGACACCAAGGCGCGTGCTAACTGGTGATGCGGCGAGCCTACGTTTCTTTTGTGCTATATATTCACTAAGCATACCGCATCCGCTGGGCTGTCGCGCGGTGGACCGCTCGGCTTGATGAAGCGGAAATGTGTAAATAATTCGCAGAACCTTTTCGAAGAAAGCGCTATCTTAGGAAAGCGGTCTACCTGCTGTATCAATTGTAAAGAGGGTGTCATGGTTCGACATCGGCTATTGCGAGGAAGCCTTGTCTGGACGATTATTCAGCTTATTGCGGTGCCGTGACTCTGGAATCCTTGGCGTCGGTGTCCGCGCTGGGGTAGGCTTGGATGGAGCTGGATTTGAATGCTTACAATAAACGAGGGTCGCGGCTGACCGGTCCTGCATCTGGGTGGAACTAGGACCATCGGCAAAGAGGGATCTTGCGATTGGCCCCTCGGTCCGTCCCGTTATGGCGACCAACTCGTTATCAGAGATAGGTATATGGAAGTGAAACGACTGATCTCCACGTGCTTGTTGCTCCTGAGCCTAGGAGCCTGCGTAAACCTCGAAGCGGTGCGCGATTTCGCAGGCGAGTCCGCCAAGCTGTCGGGCTACACGGAGCTGACCATTCGGTTCCGAGACACCTATAAGCGCGAACAACCCTATCTTAGTGCCGAGGCGGACCTCATGGCACGGGAGAATGACAAGCGGCGTCAAACGGCTTATCAGGATCTTTTGAAGGTCCACGAAGGTGTCTCCCTCTACATGCGAACGTTAGCGACGCTCGCCGGCGACGACACCTTTGACGTTGCCCAAGAGTTCAGCGCTGTGTCCTCTGGGATCAAGGCCTATCCCGATCTCGGCATCGATGCGAAGCACGTCGATGCCTTCTCGAACATGTCAAAAGTCCTCGCCAAATGGGCGACCTCGGCAGCCCAAGAGCGAGCGGTTCGCGAAATGGTGAAGGAAGGCGGTCCGCACCTGCAGGTAATGCTCGAAGGCATGGTGAGGCTGGTCCGCTACTACCGCAAGACCTTTGAGAACGAAGAGCGGGAGATTTTTGGACTTTTCGAGACTGAGCTTCCTTTTGCCAATGGGCCGAAGGATAGGTTACTGGTGGTAATTGCACGTGCGCATGTACAGGCGAAGGCAGCTGAGTATCAGGCGATGAAGGCGATGTATGCGGCAGCAGAGCAGGGAATCAAGAGCATTGCGGACGGGCACAAGCGGCTTCTCGAGAATGTGGACCGGCTCAGTAGCGATGAGGCCAAGCATCTTATTAGCCGCTTTGCGAAGGACATTAAGGCGGCGCGGTCCAGCCTCAAGGCGATCCCCACCTGACAGCTACCGGAATGATTCACGCCTGAAAGGGGGACCTACACATGGCACTCGCTGATCCGAAAGAGGTTGAAGCTCTCGCAGACAGTCTGACAGGTTGTGCAGATTCCATTCATAAACGCCTCATGACAGCGATCCAGAAAGGAGACATCGACCGGCTGCAGGCGCAGGCCGTATTTCAGAACGAGACCATGCTGCGCCAAAAGGCCAACGGCCTCTATATTGACGCCGCGAGCTGCGTGGTCGCCAATCTCGCTGCTTCCCAGGAAAGGCTCATGGGGGTCGTCGCCGAAGCAAAGGCCACCATCAAGACGGTCAAGGAGATCGCTGCCGCCATCGATCTTGTCGCCGATCTACTTGTGTTGGCCGCGGCGGCCTACGCCGCAAAGCCTGGACCGATCCTCTCGGCCCTCAAAGACGTCAAAGAGGACGTGGACGCGTTGAAGACGGCTTAGGTCCCAATCGTTACCGGCACCCCTCAGCCTCGCGGACTGGCGGGATAACCGGACGCTCACCGAGCGGACCTAGACTTGGATCGCGGCGAAGTCCTGCACCTGGCGATGGCGCGCGGTGGGATCAGGCTTGCGATCCCGCATCAGCCAACAGGTCTGCATGCCGGGCAAGCGCCACATCCAACTCCTTGCCGATGTCGGAGAAAAACAGAAATTCGCCCACCGGCCGGCTGATGGATTCACGGATGCGCTCGTAGGCTGCCGCCTCGCGCTTGTGGCCGATGCGGGTGTCGAAATAGCCGCTGAACCCGACGGAGGAGTTGCGAGATGGCCTGATCAACCGAAAGCGCCCGCCCGACCTCCGCCGCGACGGCTGCAATCTGGTCGCGTACCGCGGGATCCTGGGCGTGGGTGCGCACAAAGTGGCCGATGTGAGCGCGTGCATAAGGGAACAGCACCTCGTGCACGAAGACGATGTCGGTGGTGGTACCTTCGATATCCGTCAGGATCGTATTTATCACGTCAGTAGCTCTGAACCAGCCCTGTCGGGCGGCCAGCTATATCTTATTGATTTGGCGCGCCCGGAGAGATTCGAACTCCCGACCTGGTTCGTAGCCTGTTTTCCTCTACCTCATAATACCATTAATAATCAATAGGATATGACGCTCCAACTGTACGACATTTTCTTGAGATAGGGCCCAGTCATATATTGAAATATCATTTGTTATTATTTATTTTTCAATACAGCGGTGTCTGACTCCTACTGATGATCGATCGCCCCATCGATAAAGCAGCTTTCACTAAGCTAATGGCGCTTTTCCCGGTCACAGCTATCCTGGGTCCCCGCCAGTCTGGTAAATCAACGCTTGCACGAGCGTTCCCAACCGACCACTTTTTTGATTTGGAAAACCCACGCGATCTCGCTTTGTTAGCCCAACCGCAACTGGTCTTAGAACCCCTTTCCGGTCTTATCGTGATTGACGAAATCCAGCGTGCGCCGGCCCTCTTCCCCCTGCTTCGGCACCTAGTCGATACACGCCCAGACCAGCGCTACCTCATCTTGGGTAGCGCCTCACGCGATCTCATCCGCCAGTCCTCAGAATCGCTCGCGGGACGTATCGGGCTTCACGAACTCGGGGGGCTACGCCTATCGGACATCGGCACCCAGAACTGGCGCCCCCTCTGGCATCGCGGTGCGTCACCGCCCTCCTTCACCGCCCGGACTGAGGATGAGAGCATGCTCTGGCGTGAGCAGTATGTGGCCACCTTTCTGGAGCGTGATATTCCCCAACTAGGCATTACCATTCCGGCTGTCACGTTAAGGCGGTTCTGGACAATGCTATGTCATTATCATGGCCAAGTGCTGAATCATTCCGAGCTCGCGCGCGCATTCGGTATTTCTGATATGACGGTGCGACGTTACCTGGATATCTTGGAGGGTACGTTTATGGTTCGCCTGCTGCAGCCCCGGCATATAAATACCCGCAAGCGACTCGTCAAGCGACCCAAACTCTATCTGCGCGACACAGGGCTCTTGCATACGCTGCTCGCGATTCGTTCGGAGCGCAATCTTGCAACTCACCATAAGCTAGGCGCATCCTGGGAAGGCTTTGCACTCGAAGTCGCTGCCCGGGCCTGCGGTAAGCGCAGCGAGGAATTTACGTTCTGGTCCACTCACTCTGGCGCCGAAGTGGATCTCTTCTGGCTGGAGCATGGCAAAAACTGGGCTGTGGAAATCAAGTATGCCGACGCGCCGCGGCTTTCGCCATCTATGACCATCGCCTTTCACGATTTGGAACTCTCGCATCTTTGGGTGCTTTATCCAGGCGACCGTTCCTATCCTCTAGCGCCTAAGATCACAACCTTGCCGATCACCGCGATCGGTGAAGTTTGGCCGTACCCGGATATTGATAGTTTACGATCATTAGAAACGCATTAGTCCTTGACGTTCGTCCCAGCTGTTTTGAAGGAAAGAGTATGTGACAACCCCAAATCCGTCGCGTTATGATTCCCACGTTTTGGCCTCGACACTCGATCGCTGGAACAGAAAAGTGCTAAATGTCCTGGCGCGTAGCTGGGCTATGCAGATCGCAACACTTACATCTGTTGTTGGAATCAGTGATTCGTGCGAAATGGTGGATTTCTATCCCAAACCGGATCTTAAGCTTGTTGGCGACGATGGTTCGTGGTAACGAACCCAATCTCTCGGGTGGACGGGTCATAGACAACGGACTTTCGCTTTTGAGCTCGGGCCGGAGTCGCGATATGCATAAGTTTCCAACTGAGTTCGAGGGGCATCATGAACGATATCAATTTCAAGCCTAGGGCAAAGGTGTTTGACATTTCATTCGGCACGGTTACGGCCATTGGCCTTGTCGTATTGGGATTAGCCAAGCTGATCGATGAAGATGCCATACCGACCTTGCTGGCCATCGGACTGTTTGTGTACATTGGCTTGGGCCTGCCGAGGTGGATTGGCTATGCGGAAAGAAACGAGCGCGCACGGGACGCCAAGAATGCGGAACAGCAAGCATGGGGTTTCCATAGCCGGAACCGTGAAGGGGCCTGGATCAACTACATCGACTATCCGGTGGTCAAGCAGACCGCTATCGCCAAGGACAAGTACTTTTACAGTGATTGGCTGGTCATCCATAACGGTTACATCATCGTGAATCCCGGTGCGTGCACAATAGATCCGACCAAGACGGTGGTGGCCTACGATTTGGCGATACACAGGACCTACGCCTGGGACGGCTGTACGCCGAAGAGACTGTTCTATTGGGCGGCGCTGATCGGTACACCGGACTGGTGGGAACAGTGCGAAGCGGTGCAAGTCGCGACCGAACAGGGAACCTTGGAAGTCCGAAACAAGTTCTGGCCCAAGGCACACCATGCAAGCCTGGTGCATGACGCCTTGTATCAGTATCTTGGCACAATCCCCATCAACAAGACGGAGGTCAATCAGTTGTTCTATGAAATGCTCATTGAGTCAAGAATGCCACGCGTGCTCGCCTCGATCTATCACTGGGCGGCGGATTCCTTTGGCGCACTGGACGCGCAAGATGACGCGACGGGCCCAAACAGCACCCGCTCTGTTACAGGGTTGCCATTCTTATCTGAGCGAGTGACCTGAGGCAACGATTGGTTGGGCTGGCACTCGATCGAAGCTTGCATTGCCTGGCAACGCGATTTAGGGAGTCGAGTATCGGACTTTGCGGGGCGTTGTCGCCGTTCTGCCCGACCGCGCTCTGCCCGCCGGGCAAGCAGTGCAACGAGCAGGCGCGCCGGTGCGAGTGAGCGCGAGTCTCGCCATCTCGCCTCGCGAATGAACCTCCAACGAGGGCGGTGAGAGACGGTGTTTCCAGTTTGGATAGGGAGTGGGTCACCTTCGAACGTTGACGGCTGAGGTCTTTCGCCTCAGTCCTACGACGGTACCGAGTTCGGTCCCCTGACGAGCGTTTCGCTCGTCAGGCCGTCAGCTCCGAGACCCACCTGAGGAGAACATGAATTTCGGGCCCAGCTGCACGCCAAGACATGTAGCACTTTTCTGTTCGAGCGCTCGACAACTGGTCCGAGAGTACCACGACGAGCCAGCCGGTGTGAAATAGACCTGTTGTATCGAGCGAGCGTCCCCGCCAGAATCCGCGCATGAGGCTCGCGCAAAAACCAACCATCCAAACCTACGATCATCGCTTTCGAGACGGCAAGTTCAGCAGAGTGCGAATCGTCTTCCACGATCAGTAGCCACGGCCGTGCGTCACCCTGTGCGAGGGCGTCCCGCCATGGCAGTCTAGAATGGGTAAAAAATTTAGCGTCACGTTGGATAAAGAAGGGGCTTATGTGTATAAGTGTCCCCTGCATATAGGCTTAGGCATGGTAGGGGCCATCGTGTTGAGAGAGGGACAACCCACGAATATCGATCAGATCCACAATCATCGGAAAACAAAGGGATGGTCGGTCGAGCCATTCGAAAGCTTGACCTGGAGCTTAAGACAAGGCTGGGTCAAAAATAGTTAGGAGGGGGATACGACAACTGACATGTACCGGTGGCGGTTGCTCAATGCAACCAACATGGCGACTGTGCTTCTCCAAGCAGCAAGTCCAATCGCCTTTTCAGTTTCTTAAGAATAAATCAACTCAAACACGCTTTTGGCGGAGGAAGAGACCATGCATGTGACGTTTGATGACGCGCAGCAAGCCATTGCAGCAGCCCTTCGAAAGGCAGAACAACTCGGCACCCTGCATCGCGGTGGTGGACTCCGGGGCGAGTTTGAAGCCTTCGCCCGGATGAACGATGCCTGGGTCGGGAGTATCGATATTGCTATCAAGAAGGCGAAGACTGCCTGTTTCTTCGGTATGCCACCGGTCAGATCGGCAGGCTGTCCCAGCCAGGCGGATCGCTGTTTGGGATTGAGCATTCCAATGAGGGTTAATTACCTTCCCCGGAGGGCTTCCTATTGTGAACACGGAAGGCGTTCTCATTGAGGCGAGTGGGGTCAGCGGCAGTTCAGTCGAAAACGATCATCTGGTCGCCAAGGCGGGCGTTGAGGTCATTGGCCTTTCCGACCTGCCAGCGCATCCGTGGCGGACCTAAGCACAACGTCAGAAGGAGGAATCCTCGTGTCCAAAGAAACCATTGATAAAGCCGCAGTGGTGGCCAAGTTGAACCAGATCCTGGAGATGGAGCTGGCAGGGGTGGTCAGGTACACCCACTATTCGTTGATGGTCTTCGGTTATGGTCGCATTCCCATCGTCTCCTGGCTTCGCAATGAAGCCGGCGAAGCCCTGATGCACGCCCAAGAAGCGGGTGAGATGATCAGCCAGCTCGGTGCACATCCTTCCCTGGGCATCGGTCCTTTATTGGAGACGCATAAACATGACATCGGCGATATCTTGCGGGAGTCGCTCCAACATGAAATGGCCTCCCTGCGGCTGTATTACGAGCTGCTGGATCTCGTACGCGATCGCTCGGTGTTCCTGGAAGAATACGCCAGACGTCTTATTGCTGCGGAAGAACTGCACGTGGGAGAGGTCGACAAGATGTCACGAAAACCTGGAGAGGTGGCAGCGTTCGTTGCGGATTGATGTTGGAGACGCAGGCGACCGAGAGTAATGAGGATAACAGTGAACAAAAACGATTTCATGCGACAACTTGCGAGCAAGTGGAAAACATCCCCGCGATGGCAGGGCATCTAGCGGCTTTATACACCCGAGGACGTCTGGAAGCTCAAGGGTTCTATCATTTAGACTACCCCTCGCAAAGAATGGCAGCGGAACGGAACCGAGAGCGCGGATTGGCATGGACTTGTTCCGCTATGAGTCTATTTGGCTGCAGAGTTTGTGGGTCATCGACGTCTTCACACGTCGCGAGCAAGGGCTCGTTACCCTGGATGCGGCTCCCGATGAGAAAGAACGTGGCGTGTGCGTCGTGATCCCGCAGAACATCTAGAATCGCAGGCGTCTCTTCGGGATCCGGACCGTCATCGATCGTCAGCGCGGCGGCTGGAACGGCGGTCTCGAGGAAGTACGTGACCCCCGGCGCAAAGATGGCGAGAAACGGTGGTGGCCGCTCTCGGAAACACAAGATATGAGAGCAAACCCCCGCCGCACACAGGCTACCCAAGGATACTAGGGCGACGGCACGTAGACGCAGCACGGTGCTATGGGGAAAGCGGCCAGGAG
>JALZJW010000146.1 GCA_030859565.1 Pseudomonadota bacterium | reverse complement strand
CTCCTTACCTTGGTCATGCTCATCTTCTCCGAGGTCGCTCCGAAGACCCTCGCGGTCTTGTACCCGGAAAAGGTGGCCTTCCCGGCCAGTACGATCCTGGCACCGCTTCTGCGGCTGTTTTACCCGGTCGTCTGGATCGTAAACCTGTTCGCCAACGGGCTGTTGCGGCTCATGGGAGTCCGGCTCGACGAGGGTACCGCCATGCCCCTCAGCCGGGAGGAACTGCGTACCGTCGTTAAGGAAGCGGGCGCCTTGATCCCGAAACGCCATCAACAGATGCTGGTCGGGATCCTCGATCTCGAGAGGGTCTCGGTGCAAGATGTCATGGTGCCGCGCAACGAGATCGTGGCGATTGACTTGGAGGAGGACGCCACGATCGTTACCGAGCATCTCAGGAACTGCCGGCACACTCGCACGCCGGTCTACCGTGGAACCATCGACAACGTGCTGGGGTTAGTCCACGCGCGCCAGATCCCGCGCATCATCGGCCCCGGCCAGAGCGCCGATAAGGATCTCCTGGAGAAGCTCCTGCTGCCGGCGTACTACGTTCCGTTCGGCACACCGCTGCATACGCAGCTCGCCAATTTCAAACGCCAGCGGCAACGGCTCGGGGTCATCGTCGATGAGTACGGTGATGTCCAGGGTCTGCTGACGCTCGAGGATATTCTGGAAGAGATCGTGGGGAAATTTACCACCGATCCGCAACAGTTAGGACGCGGGGTATTGGCCGATGTGGCGGGCGGCTATCTCATCGAGGGCGGGGCTAATGTCCGCGAGCTCAACCGCAAGCTGCGCTGGCGCTTGCCGACTACCGGACCGAAAACGCTCAACGGCTTGATCCTAGAGGCCTTGGAAAGCATCCCTGAAGCGGGAACGGCCTTGCGGATCGGGGGCTATACGATCGAGATCATGCAAACGACCGATCATGCGGTCAAGACGGCGCGCGTGACGCCACCCGCGTAGAGCCGATAGCTGACGCGAAATGACGGCGCGCGGCTTAAATCGACGCCAGGGCCGCCTCCAACCGCTCGCTCGCTACCCGACCGCGGAGAGATCACGGTCGCCGCATTGGGCGAGAATTAAAACTCATGAAGAATAACTTTCTACGCTTACTTTTCATCTTGACCTTTGCTGTTTATCCGTGTTCAACCGGTGCGCGGGTCTCGAACACCGGCCCAGCCACTCGGTCCGTGGAGGAGATCCTCAAGGCTGTCATCAAGGCCAATGCCGATAAGGATCTCGCGGGAATGGCGAGACTGATGAGTCGGGACCCCCAACCTCGTGATCTACACAATCAACGGCCGGGTCTATCGAGGTTGGCAGGAGATGGCCGCAGATTTAGAGGAAGAATTCCGCTCCGTGGAGAGCCTCGAGATCCCCATCCGTTACATGACGGTCTCGACCCAAGGCGACACGGCCTGGTTTTCCATGGACATCAACTATACACGCTACTTCAAGAACGGGCAAAAGCGGGAGCGGATGGTCCTACCCCTACGCGAGACGGGGGTCCTGGTGCGTCGCGGAGGCGAGTGGGTCATCGTGATGTGGCACGAGTATTATCGCAACCTCACCGCCCGGCCGGAGATCGATGTCAACGACGCCGCCGACCGAACGGCTTCAAACGGGACCGCCGCAAAGCGCCCGGACTTGAGCGGGACCTGGCACATCCTGGAAGAGGACAAATCCTACACCGCGACGCTCGATGGCGACGGCAACGGCGCCTACACCCATGATGGGGGTACTCTCCGAACTACCGGGATCGCCGGCGGGATCTGGCAGGGGACCTGGTCGCAAACCGGGGAGACGACCGGCAGCTCGCGGGAAGGCGGCTTCAGGCTGGTCCTCTCCGCGGACCGATCCAATGCGAAGGGGGAATGGTGGTACACCCGGGTTGGGACACGAGCCATCCCGCCCCACCGGTTCGGCGGCAGCTATCACTTCACCCGCATCCCGGGCGCGTCGCGCCGACAAGAGTAAACCTCGGATGTCACCGACGGCAGGCCGCAACCGGGTCGTCATCGAGGGCGTCAAGCCCGAAATCGACGCTAGGGTATTAGCGCGAGCCGTATGCCACTGATGGTCTCGCCATCGAGATGGCGGTGGAACAGGCAGGCCACTCGCCGGGCGTTGTCGGCCTGCCAAAGTGCCAGGTAGGCCAGATGAGGGGCCAGCAGGGGTGAGGCCTGTCCGAGGGCGTCGGCCCGGTAGCTCAGGGGAGGCGACATAACGGCGCGCGGCTTAAATCGACGCCAGGGCCGCCTCCAACCGCTGGGGCGCGGTGATCTCTATTCGCGCACGGTCATTCGATCTATTCGAAACGGCCTGCTTGCATCGACTCACAAATGTGCTACTGATAAGGCCTGTCACAACGAGCCAAACTGCAAGCCCTTCCTAATCATATGCCAAGGTGCAGGTGTGATTTTGGTCACACACGTCATGCTATGGCGATAGGCTCGGGCTTTTGGCTGGAAGCAGATATCCAGAGATGAACACTTGAGTGGTTCCGCATGGGTACTGGCATTGGCTACTGTTCTTCTGTACAAGAACGTTTACTGTAGTTCCAGGATCGGCGTACGCGCGCACTCGCTGGCCCCCACTGTACACATTAAGTTTCTTTTCAAAGGTAGCTGTTATAGGGACAACTATGGAGTGCCATGCAACTACATTGTTGACGATAGTTCTGACCTGAGTTGCTGTAATTTCTTGTCCGATCGGAGTCTCGAGAGTCGCGCTGATATTTTCAATAACCAACCGCTTATCTTCCGGCACATCAAATGCCACATCTGTCCCCAGCTTACCATCTTGCCAGTCAGCGCGAGCCGTAAATTGAAAAGGCTCACGCTTAAACACGTTGAATCTGAACCTCATGTCGTCCTCCTTATTGTTCTCATGGGATAAAATTCGTGCTCAGATCATTCTGAGCATTGCTGTTTCTGTCTTCGCCAAGATTATAGTTCAAGAACAGGCATCCAACGCGACATCTCAATTGGGTGATAAAGGATAGGGCTCCCAGCCCAGGGGACGCGACATAACGGCGCGCGGCTTAACCCGACTTAGCCGATTCGCCCCCGTTTTCGGGCTGAGGCGTCGCGTAAGTACTTGGATTTTAAGTGCAGGGGGCAGTAAATTGGCGCAAAACCGCTGTAGTGAAGACCTTGCTTGTTTTCAAACGTAATTTTCTGCGGATAATGAGTGGCCATCATGTTTCTGCGCGCCACGACTCGCAAGAAAGACGGCAAGGAGCACCGCTACTGGAGCATCGTTGAGAACAAGCGCCTGAGCGACGGGCGTGTGCTACAACGACACGTGCTGTATTTGGGAGAGATCAATTCTTCCCAAGAGTTGGGGTGGCGCAAGTCCATTGAAGTATTCGAAGACGGCGCCGAGGTGCCCCGCACGCTGGCGCTGTTCCCCGAGGATCGCTGTGAAGGGCTGGCGTGGGACGGGGCTGTGGTGCGACTGCGGCTCGGCGAGTTGCGGCTATGCAGGCCGCGGCAATGGGGTGCGTGTTGGTTGGCGCTGCGGCTGTGGCAGGAGCTGCGGTTAGATGAGTTCTGGGCCGAGCGGCTTTTACCGAGCCGCAAGGGCACGCGCTGGGACCAGGTGCTGTTCGTGCTGGTGGCCTACCGATTGATTGTGCCGGGCAGTGAGTGGCGGCTCCATCGGGAGTGGTTCGAGCGCAGCGCATTAGCGGATCTGCTCGGTGCGGATGGGGCGCTGTCCGATATTCACACGCTGTATCGGTGCCACGACCGGCTGCTCAAGTACAAAGCGGCGTTGTTCGATCACCTAGTGAGTCGGTGGCGGGATCTGTTCAACGCGACGTTCGATGTGCTGTTGTATGACCTGACGAGCACGTATTTTGAGTGCGATCCGCCGCAGGCGGAAGAGGACAAACGCCGGTTTGGCTACTCGCGCGATCGCCGGCCTGACTGCGTGCAGGTGGTCATTGCGCTGGTGGTGACCCCGGAGGGTTTGCCGTTGGCCTACGAGGTGATGGCGGGTAACACGACGGACAACACGACCTTGCGTGATTTTCTCTCGCGCATTGAGCGACAGTACGGCAGGGCGCAAAGGATCTGGGTCATGGATCGCGGCATTCCGACCGAGGCGGTGCTCGAGGAGATGCGCACGAGCGATCCGCCGGTGCAGTATCTGGTCGGCACGCCGAAGGGACGGCTGAGCCGCTTGGAGAAAGCGCTCCTTACCAAGCCGTGGCAGGAAGCGCGCCCGGGTGTGGACGTGAAGCTCCTGCCTCAGGAGGGAGAACTGTATGTCTACGCGCAGAGTCGTGATCGGGTGGCGAAGGAGCGGGCGATGCGGCGGCGGAAATTGAAGTGGTTGTGGGCACGGCTGAAGCAGCTTTCGGCAATGACAACGCTCACGCGCGAGGAACTGCTGATGAAGCTCGGCGCCGCGCGAGGGCATGGCCCGGCCGCCTGGCGTTTGGTCGAAGTCGCGGTCGCCGAAGAGGACGCCACGTTCAGCTATCGGCTACGCCGCGACAAACTCAGGCAAACGCGACGCCGCGAAGGTCGCTACCTGCTGCGCACCAATCTCACGGAAACCGATCCCGCGAAGCTGTGGAGCTTCTATTTGCAGCTCGTCGCGGTGGAAGAGGCGTTCAAGAACCTCAAGGGCGACCTGGCCATCCGTCCGATCTTCCACCAACGCGAGGCACGCATCGAAGCGCACATTTTCATCGCCTTCCTCGCCTACTGTCTGCATGTTACGCTGGGCCGACGGTTGTTCAACCTTGCGCCGGGGTTGACCCCGCGCAGCGTGCTCGAGAAGTTTGCCGCCGTGCAGATGATCGATGTGCACATACCGACCACCGACGGCCGGGAACTGATCCTCACCCGTTACACCCAGCCCGAGGCCGAACTAAAGCTGTTATTGCAGAAACTCGCGCTCGAGCTGCCTGCGCAGCCGCCGCCAAAGATCACCACCGCTGAGGTGGCGTCAGCCACGGCCGTGTAGTGCAGACCTATTGAGGTCACTATGCGCTATATCAAGCACTTAGGATCTTCATACCCCCCGAATCGGCTAAGTCGGGTTAAATCGACGCCAGGGCCGCCTCCAACCGCTCGGGCGCGGTGATCTCGAGGCCGGCCATTTCGCGCCGCGGGGCGTTGGCCTTCGGGACCAGCGCGCGCCGGAAACCGTGTTTCGCCGCTTCGCGTAGCCGTTCCCTGCCGTTCGGAACCGGCCGCAGCTCGCCGGACAAGCCCACCTCCCCGAAAACCACCATATCCGCCGGGAGTGGACGGCCCCGCAAGCTCGACAGCACGGCCAGGACGACCGCCAGATCGGCGCCGGTCTCGGTGACGCGTATGCCGCCGACCACATTGACGAAAACATCCTGGTCGTGGGTCACGATCCCGCCGTGACGGTGTAAAACGGCGAGCAGCATGGCGAGGCGGTTGGGGTCTAAACCGACCGCAACCCGGCGCGGATTCGCGAGGAAGGACTGATCGACCAGGGCCTGCACCTCGATCAATAGCGGACGGCTCCCCTGGCGGCACACCATCACCACGCTCCCGGCGGCGCCTTGGGCATGCCGTTGCAGAAAGATCGCCGAGGGATTGGTCACCGCCCGCAAACCGCCCTCCGTCATAGCGAAAATACCCAGCTCGTGAACCGGCCCATAGCGATTCTTGGTCGAGCGCAAGATCCTGAAGCGGCTGCTGTCATCGCCCTCGAAATAGAGCACTGTATCGACCATGTGCTCGAGCACGCGCGGTCCGGCGATCATGCCTTCTTTGGTCACGTGCCCGACCAGGAACACGGAGGCGCCGGAATTCTTCGCGAAGCGGATGAGCTGCGCCGCGCTTTCCCGCACTTGACCGACGCTTCCCGGTGCCGAGCCCAAGGCCTCCGTAAAAACCGTCTGAATCGAGTCGATGATCATGACCCTCGGCGCTTCTTGCGCGGCCACGCCGAGGATCGACTCCAGGCGGCTTTCGGTTAAGAGCTTGATATGCGCGCCATCGATCCCAAGCCGGCGGCTCCGCAGAGCGACTTGCTGGGCCGACTCCTCGCCGCTCACATACAGGCCGGAACACTTGCTCTCGCCAGTCACCGCGGCCAGCATCTGCAGCAACAAGGTGGATTTCCCGATGCCCGGATCGCCTCCGATCAATACCACCGCGCCAGCCACGATGCCGCCGCCCAAGACCCGGTCCACCTCCCCCACACCGCTCGGGATCCCGGCTTCCACGGCGGGAGAAATCGCCTCGAGCACGCAGGCTCGGGGCGGCTGAGCGCTGACGTCCCCGGGGCGGTTTTCCGCCGCGCCCGGCCGCTCTGAATAGGCTATTTCAACCAGAGTGTTCCAGGCGCCGCAATCGCCGCACTGACCCGACCACTTGGGCGCGGGCGCACCGCAGCCCTGGCATTGATACGCGAATTTAGCCCGCACTTGGCTCGAGAAACCGCGCCCGGCCGCGCACGCCGCACAGCAGTTCGTAAGGAATGGTGTCGGCCCAACGCGCGACTTCCTCCACGGGCAATCCCGCGCCCCAGAGCAGCACCGGATCCCCGACGCGGGCGGCCGGAACAGGGCGCAAATCCACGCTCAGCATGTCCATCGAGGCTTTGCCGATCAAGGCGGTTCTTTTTCCGTTCACGAGTATGGGGGTTCCGGGGCGGGCGTGCCGAGGATAACCGTCTCCGTAGCCCAGGGCGACGATGCCGATCGGCATGTCCTCCGGGCAACGCCAGTCACCGCCATAACCGACCCCCTCCCCCGCCCGCACGGTCTTGACCGCAACGAGTCGTGAGCTCACGGACATGACCGGCCGTAGACCTTCCGCGACCGCGCTGCTATCGGCGAACGGCGAAACCCCGTAGAGCATGATCCCCGGCCGGACCCAATCGGCGTAGGCCGCCGGCCAGGCGAGCAGTGCCGCGGAATTGGCGATACAGCGCTCAGTGCGGATATCGGCGCTGGCTTGCGCGAAGCACGCAAGTTGTACAGGCACCGAGGGATGGCCTCGCTCATGGGCGCACGCGAGGTGCGTCATCAAGCGCACGGGCGGGGCGACGGCGCCGCACCGCTGTAGCTCTTCCCACACGCAGCGGACCCGTTGCGGCGCGAACCCCAAGCGGTGCATGCCCGAGTCCACCTTGAGCCATACGCCGAGGCAATGCTCTTCCGGCAGATCCCGTAACATCGCAATCTGCTCGTCGTGGTGAATGACGATATCCAAAGCCAAACGCTGCATTTCCCGCAACTCCCCCGGCGAGAACGGACCTTCGAGCAGGACGATGGGATGTTTCACCCCGCGGTCGCGCAAGCCTTGCGCCTCTTCGAGACAGGCCACTCCGAATGCGTCCGCCGCAGAAAACGCCGCCGCCATGCGATCGAGGCCGTGCCCGTAGGCATCGGCCTTGATGATGGCCATAATCTTTTGCCGCGGCGCCAGGCCGCGCACGCGCTCGAGGTTGGCCTTGGCGGCCTCTAGGTCATAGTCGACGCGCGCGGGACGGCTCATCCATAATCCCTCGCCGGCCGCCCGTAGCTCTCGGCGGTAAAGCTCTCAAAGCGGGTGAATTGCCCCAAAAAGGTCATACGCACCGTGCCGATGGGACCGTTGCGTTGTTTCGCCACGATGATCTCGGCGATCCCTTTGTCGGCGCTGTTTTCGTCGTAGACCTCGTCGCGGTAAATGAACACGATGAGATCGGCGTCTTGTTCGATGGCGCCGGATTCGCGCAGATCCGCCATGCGCGGGCGCTTATCCGGCCGCTGCTCCAGGCCGCGATTTAACTGCGACAAAGCGACGACCGGAACATGCAGCTCTTTTGCGAGGGCCTTGAGCGTACGCGATATTTCCGAGATCTCGGTCGCCCGGTTTTCCTTGATTCCCGGGACCTGCATGAGCTGTAGATAATCGACGATCACGAGGCCTAGTCCGTGCTCGCGGGCAATGCGCCGACACTTGCCGCAAAGCTCGCCTGGCGACAAGGCCGGCGTGTCGTCGATAAACATCTTGGCTTTGTCCAAGATCGCCACCGTCGAGCTGACGCGGGACCAATCCTCGTCGCTCAGCTTCCCGGTCCGCACCTTTCTCTGGTCGATGCGCCCGAGCGAGCCGATCATGCGCATCGCCAGTTGCTCGCCCGACATTTCCATGGAAAAAATCGCGACCGGCAGGTCATCCGTGATCGCCGCCTGTTCCGCGATGTTGATGGCAAAAGCGGTCTTGCCCATCGACGGCCGCCCGGCGATGATGACTAAATCCGACGGCTGGAGCCCCGCCGTTAGCTCATCGAAATCGGTAAAGCCGGTTGCAATGCCCGTGATCGCGCTGCCCTTGTGAAACAGCGTGTCGATGCGGTCCAGGGCATGGGCCAATAGCTCCTGAACCTTCAGGTAGCCGCGGCGGCCGCGCTGTTGGTGGTCGGCAATCTCGAAGACCACGCGTTCGGCGGCATCGAGTAGCTCATCGGAGCTGCGTCCTTCGGTATTGAAGGCGCCGTTGGCGATCTCCGCGCCGGCATGGATGAGTTGCCGCAGCACCGCGCGTTCCCGGACGATGTCCGCGTAGGCGGCGATGTTTGCGGCGCTGGGCGTATTCTCGACCAGCGCGACAAGATAGGCGTGTCCGCCGACCTTTTCGATCTCCGCCGTGGTCGCGAGCCGTTCGGACAGCGTGATCACATCGTAAGGCTTGCTCTCCGCCGCAAGCCGCTCGATCGCGCGGAAGATCAGCCGGTGCTCTAAACGATAGAAGTCATGCTCGGTGAGGCGCTCGACCACCTGGGTCCAGCTTTCGTTGTCGAGCAACAAACCGCCCAATACGGACTGTTCGGCCTC
>JALZJW010000145.1 GCA_030859565.1 Pseudomonadota bacterium | reverse complement strand
AAGAACGTCTTGACTTATGAATGATAAACTTGTAAATAAGTTATATCATGAGCACGGCGTTGGATATGGCTATACAGGTGCTAGGAAGTCAAGCAGCCCTTGCCCGCCACTTGGGGATCCGCCCGCTCGCCGTCCAGCAGTGGACCATCACGGGGCGCCCCCGCGCAGCGCTGCCTTGCCGTAGAGCACGCCACCCGGGGCAGCGTCAGCCGCTACGCCCTGCGGCCCGATGTCTTCGGTCCCGCACCGCCCTTGACAACCGATCCCGACTTTAAGATTCGCCGGACCCGCGCTTCAGACCGCGGCGAGCCAGCGTGGCTGATGATCACGGAGCCTGAGATCCCCCACAGAGCGGCCACCGCACCCCAGAGACGTGCGGATTTTTTGCGCCTTTTCAACGGCCAGTCCCCGGTCTCTGTCGGGTGTGCGGCTAATAGAAGATCCGCAAGGGGAATACGCCCATCGGCTCTGTACGGTTTCAGGCACCCGGCGCCCTCATTTGAGCGTGCCTACCCTGAAGAACACAGAGGAGCTCCCGTGACCGCTCAAACGCTGCGCGCTACCGCGCCCACCTCCCTTCAGTTTCAAGCCCTGGCCGTTCGTGTCATCGTCATCGACGCTGCGCCGTGGTTCGCCGCTACGGACGCCTATGCGGCGCCCGGCAATTTTTGGAAGGGCGCCGGAAGAACCGGAACCGTTGCGGCGCTCGATGCCGATGGAAAAGGCACGCATAGCGTGAGCACCGCTCGGGGCCCGCAGGAGATCGCCATCATCAGCGGATCGGGTTTTTATACGCTCATCGTTCGGAGCAACAAACCGGAGGCTCGCCGATTCCGTAAGTGGGTCAGGAGCGAAGTCCTCCCCGCGATCTGCAAGCACGGCGGCTACAAGGCGCCTCCGTCCCTGCCCGCTACGATCAGGACCGAACAGCATGCACAACGGGTGTTCAGGGCTCGGTCCCTCGTCGCCACTTTCTGGGTTCAAAGACATCGCGAAACGTGCGTTCTTTGACCGGCTGCGAGCCACGCTCGGTGTGGGCCGCCTCGAGCATATCCCCGCGAACGTCTTTGAGCGGGCGCTCGGGATCTTCGCAGAGATCGAACCCGCGGTGAGGGACTATGCAACAGCACCCTACACGGGGGAAATGCGCTGCATTGAGAGCGTTATCTGTCCTCGCCGCAGCGCCACCTCGCGCTCCGGTCATCCCCGGGAGACAGTCATATGACGTTGCGGCTGGCCATCGTCTCGACGAAAGGCGGGGTCGGAAAGACCACCTTGACCGCCAACCTCGGTGCTCTTCTGGCAGACGTCGGCCAGCGCGTACTTTTGGTCGACGCCGATATCCAGCCTACGCTTTCGAGCTACGCTGGCCGAGGAGCAGCGATCGAAGTTGCTCGAGATCGCCGGGAAGTGTCCTGTTCACAGGACGCTCACCTCGGAGATCGACATCCGGACACGCCTGACCGAGTAGATGGAGCACCAAAATGGGCTCCCTGCCGATTCCTCGGAATCAGCCGAAAGATGGCATAGAATTTAACAAAGCCGTGCATGATCGATCCAGGCCGTAAGCTTTCAGGAAACGAAGGAGAACATTATGACAACGCGCTTCGCTGCGATCATCATCGGTACCGGGCAGTCTGGGCCGGCGCTCGCCGCCCGTCTTTCCGCGACGGGAAAGAGGGTGGCGATCATTGAGCGCAAACTGTTCGGCGGCACCTGTGTGAACACGGGTTGTATTCCCACCAAGACCCTGGTGGCCAGCGCGTATGCCGCTCATCTGGTGCGCCGTGCCGCCGAGTACGGCGTCACCGCGGGCGGCCCGATCAGCGTCGACATGAAGCGCGTGAAAGCGCGCAAGGACGAGATCTCCGGGCGTTCCAACCAGAGTGTCGAAAAGTGGATGCGCGGCTTGGAAAACGCTACCGTGTACCAGGGTCATGCACGCTTCGAAAGTCCTCATACGGTCAGAGTCAATGGTGATCTATTGGAGGGCGACAAGATCTTTATCAACCTTCCAGTTGCATAAATATTGGCGTTTAGGGGTTGAAAATGGCGGGGCAGATAGGGTTTCAGTGAGTTTTGGGCTTTAGGTGGATCGCACTGTGGGTGAAATCCAGCCATCCGGTAAATAGGCTGATCTTATGATCAATAAAATAGAGGAAGCGGTCTACACTTCGCGGTATAATGTGTTCGCGAAAACAATAACATCCGCGAAGGAGACCGCCTCTATGAAGTGTAGCAGATCCGAGGTTCACTGCAAGACTCACCGTCTTCCCGCACTGCGGTTTGAGGATAGCCGACTGACTTCGTTCTCGGGCTTGGTCCTCATCCAAGAGCTCTTTGTCCGTCTGGGACTGAAGGAGCGGCTGCGGCGCTGTTTTTGCCATCTCACGGTCAGCCCCATCTTCGGCTATCCCACCCTGGTACTGTGTTTGGTCGTGCACCTCTTGCTCGGATACCGGCAGTTGCGCGATAGGCGTTACTACGCGGATGATCCGCTGGTGAAGCGGATCCTGGGCTTGCGCCGCTTGCCCGATGTCGCCACCGTGAGCCGTGCGTTGGCGGGGGTAGACCAAGAGAGTGTCAGATGCCTGCAAGGGCTGCTTAGGGACGGGGTCCTTGCACGACTGGCGGCCCTTGAGCTTCCCCGGGTGACGCTCGACTTCGATGGCTCGGTGATTGGCACGGGGCGCTGGGCCGAGGGGACGGCGGTGGGGTTTAACCGCAAGAAAAAGGGCCAGCGCAGTTATTACCCGCTCTTTTGCACCGTGGCCCAAACCGGGCAGGTGTTCGATGTGCTGCACCGATCCGGTAACGTCCATGACTCCCACGGTGCCCGGGACTTCATCCTCGCCTGTATCGCCACGGTACGGGTCGCCCTCCCTGGGGTCTGCATTGAGGTGCGCATGGACAGTGCGTTTTTCAGCGATGAAATCATCGGGAGCCTCAACGCCTAAGGTGTGGAGTATACGGTGAGCGTCCGCTTCGAGCGCTTCGCCGAGCTCAAAGCGCGCATTGAAGCGCGCCGCTGGTGGTGGCGGATCGGGGCGGGGTGCGCCTACTTCGAGGCGCAGTGGAAACCTAAGGCCTGGAACGTTCGCCATCGTCTCCTCTTTATTCGCACGCGGGTAAAACAGCAATTCAAGGATCCCGTGCAACTCGATCTCTTCACCCCGCACCAATTCGGCTACGAGTTCAAGGTCATCCTCACCAATAAACGCCTTCGTGCCCACAAGGTAGTCGCCTTCCATAACGGTCGCGGGAGTCAGGAAGGCCTCTTCGCCGAGCTCAAATCCGACAATCAGCTCGATTATGTCCCCACCCGCACCTGGGGTGGCAACCAGATCTACCTGCTCTCGGTGCTCCTCGCCCACAACCTCGGCCGTGAGTTCCAGATGATCGCCCATCCGCCTTCGCGCACAACCCTAGAGAAACGCCCTGCCTTGTGGGACTTCGCGCGCCTTGGTACCCTGCGGTGTCGCCTCATCCAGCGCGCAGGCCGTTTGATCCGGCCCCAAGGACAGCTCACCCTCAGTATGTCCGCCAATCCAGCCGTTCGGGAGGAACTGTTGCATTACCTGGCGGCTCTGAAGGCTGCATGAGTTCGCCCAACAACCCGAGTTTTTGCAACGCTAGGGTCAACGTGGGCGGACGAGCGTTAGTTCCGCCCATGCCCGGGCTGGATCAGGTGCCCTATCTCACCAACTCCAGCATGATGGAGGTGGACTATTTACCTGAGCACCTGGTCATCATTGGCGGCAGCTACATCGGGCTCGAGTTTGGGCAGATGTACCGGCGCTTCGGGGCAGAGGTCACCATCGTCGAGAAGGGGCCGCGTCTGATCCAACGCGAAGACGAGGACGTGTCCCATGCCGTGCAGGAGATCCTGGAAAATGAAGGTGTGAATCTGCGCCTCAACGCCGAGTGCATGACTGCACGAAACCGTGGCGATCGCATCGCAATAGGATTGGACTGCGCGAGCGGCGATCGCGAGGTCGCGGGATCTCACTTGCTGCTCGCGGTGGGGCGGAGACCGAATACCGACGATCTCGGCCTCGACAAGGCTCGTGTGGAAACCGACGTGCGCGGCTACGTGAAGGTGGACGATCAGCTCCGTACGAATGTGCACGGCATCTGGGCGCTGGGCGACTGCAACGGCCGCGGCGCATTCACCCACACTTCGTACAATGATTTTGAAATCGTCGCCGCGAATGTGCTCGACAATGACCCGCGTAAGGTGTCGGACCGCATTGCGACCTACGGGCTCTTCATCGACCCGCCGCTCGGCCGGGCGGGCATGACGGAGGCCGAGGTGAGGCAGTCCGGCCGCAATGCCCTGGTCGCAACCCGCCCCATGACGCGGGTCGGCCGCGCGGTGGAAAGGCGAGGCCCAAGGCTTTATGAAAGCGATCGTGGATGCGGAGACGAAGGAAATCCTCGGTGCGGCCATACTCGGCGTGACCGGTGACGAAGTGATTCACTCGCTGTTGGACGTGATGTACGCGAAGGCGCCGTATACGGTGATAACTCGTGCCGTGCATATACATCCTACGGTTTCCGAGTTGGTACCCACGATGCTCGGCGAGTTGCGGCCGCTCGCGTAATCTGCGCGGGCTTTGCCGGTCGTTGCGGTGGGTACTTCGCTTTTATTCGACTGATGAGGACATCATAATGAAAGCTATTTGGAAAGGGACGGTGCTAGCGGAGAGCGACCGTGTAGAGACAGTGGAAGGTAATGCCTATTTCCCGCCTGATTCGATCAAACGGGAATATTTGCGCCCGACCGATGCCCACACCGTGTGCCCTTGGAAAGGGGTGGCGAGTTATTACGACGTGGTCAACGGCGCGGTGAACAAGGAAGCGGCGTGGTACTACCCGGAGCCGAAGCAAGCGGCGGCGAAAATCACGGGTTATGTGGCGTTCTGGAAGGGCGTAGAAATAACCTCTTGAGGCATATTTGCTGGGAAGACCCTTGTGTCGCATGAACCGGATCTTTTAGAGCTTGCGGCGGCCTGGCGTAGCGAAGGGCGGCAAGTCGCGCTCGCGACAGTGGTGGCAACCTGGAGCTCATCGCCGCGTCCGCCGGGCAGTCAACTGGTGGCGGACGATACCGGGCGATTCATGGGCTCGGTCTCAGGGGGCTGCATCGAGGGTGAAGTAGTGCGCCGCGCGCTGCAAGTCATTGAGAGCGGACAATCCGAACTGCTCGATTTCGGTGTATCCAACCAGGATGCCTGGTCGGTGGGACTCAGTTGCGGCGGTCGGATCCAGGTTTTTGTCGAGCGCATCGAATGAAGTCCCAGACCTTATCCGCACTGATAGAAGCGAATAAAGCGAAGGTCCCGGTCGCCCTGCTGACGCAGCTTCCCACCGGCGAGCAGATCGTCGTGGGGCCGCTGTCAACGCCCGATGGTGCTGAGATCGATCCAGGCGCGATCAGACGGAGCCGAGAACTGTTGGCCGAGGATCGCAGCGAGCGGTTCGACTCGGCTTCAGGGCCGGTCTTCATCCAGGTCTTCAATCCGCCGTGCAGGCTGATCGTGGTCGGCGCCGTGCACATCGCGCAGCCATTGGCGCACCTCGGCGCACTCGCCGGCTACGAGATCCTGATCATCGATCCGCGCGGTGCGTTTGCCGAAGCAGAGCGCTTCGCCGGACTCGGCGTCGATGCCCGCTGGCCTGACCTCGCCCTGGCCGAGATCACGGCCGATCGGCGGACGGCGCTGGTAACCCTGACCCACGACGAGACATGGAGAGCCAAAGGCGAAGTCGAGGAGCCCGCGATAGGCGCGCGTCGACGGGCGAAGCAGGAGACGCATCGCGCCGTAAAGTCAGTGTGGGAGCTGTGTCGCACCGCGCAGTGGTGCGACGCTGCAGACGCAGGACGAATCGCGGCACCAATAGCCTGTCGCGTCATGCGAGGGCATTTCGGGGACAGGACGGCCGAAATGCATCACGAGCATAGCGACACGCCAGCGATCCCAAGCTCGACGACCCGGCGCTAGCCTGGGCGCTGCGCTCGCCCGCATTTTTTATTGGCGCGCTGGGCAGTCGGAAAACCCACGGCAGTCGGCTGGACCGCCTGGCACAGCGCGGCTTCTCCGCAGCGGATTGCGCCCGCATCCATGGACCGGTCGGACTTAGCATCGGTGCGGTGACGCCCGCCGAGATCGCCATCGCGATCATGGCGCAGATCACCCAGGTACGGCGGACCGGGGCGTAGCGATGGGATTCGGAGCGGTCATACTCGCGGCAGGTCTATCATCGCGCATGGCGCCGGTGAACAAGCTGCTGAGGTCCTTGGGCGATCGGCCCGTCATCCGGCATGTAGTCGAGACGGCGCTGGATGCCGGTCTCGATCCGGCGACCGTGGTCGTCGGGCCCGAACGCGAAGCGCTTCGCGCGGCCCTGGAGGGATTACCAGTGCGGATCGTCGGCAACGACGACCACGAGGAGGGCTTGGCTTCGTCCATCCGTGCCGGGGTGGCCGCGGTCGCGGCGGATGTCGACGCCGCCGTATTTCTGCTCGGGGATATGCCCCTGGTCGCTCCTCGCCATTTGGGTCCACTGCTGGCCGCATTTGCCCCCGCTGAGGGCCGTAGCATTTGCATTCCCACGTATAGCACCAAGCGCGGGAATCCCGTGTTGTGGAGCGCGCAGTACTTCCCGCGCCTGTTGGAGCTACGCGGCGATCAGGGCGCGAGGGTGCTGCTCCACGAACTCACCGACCAGATCTTGGAAGTGGAAATGCCAGACGATGCCGTCTTGGTTGATATCGACACGCAAGCGGCCCTCGACGCGGTGCTAAGCCGGTTCGCGCAAGCGGAGGCTAAGGATGTCCATTGAAGAGCTCTATGCGCAGCCGATCCTGCAACTGGCCTGAGAAGCGCGCGATCGGGCGCCGGTGCAGCGTCCGACGGCCTGCGCGACGGTGCTGAGCAACCGCTTCTGTGGCGATGAGGTGCGACTCGACGTCCGCGTCGAGGAAGGCTTGATCCGCGAGATCGCTTGTTCGGTACGTGCCTGCGTGCTGTGCGAGGTCTCGGCACTGATCATGCGCCAGGCGATGATCGGCAAGGACGATTCCAGCCTTCCGCAGGCGGAACAATTCTTGAGCGATCTTGCCGGTGGATCGCCCGTTACGCCGCCCGCGGGCTGGGAGGAACTCGGTAAATTCGAACCGCTGCGGCGGTTCAAAAACCGCTTGGATTGCGTTCTATTGCCGCTGCGCGCGCTGCGGCAGGCGCTGTCGGATCAGCGACCGATATCAGCTAGCTGGTCTGCTTGGTAACACCGATACCTGGAGGACATAGTCATGGCCACACTTAAAATTAACGATGAGGACCACACGGTCGGCGTGCCGCCGGATATGCCCTTGCTCTGGGTGCTGCGCGACGTGGTGGGTCTGACCGGCACCAAGTTCGGTTGCGGCATGGCGCTGTGCGGGGCCTGTACGGTGCACGTGGACGGTACGCCGACACGCTCGTGTGTGACGCCGGTATCGGCGGTCGCCGGAAAGAAGATCACGACCATCGAGGCGATCGGCGAAACTCCGAGCGGCAAGAAAGTGCAGAAAGCCTGGCTGGATCTGGAAGTGGTCCAGTGTGGCTACTGCCAGTCGGGCCAGATCATGTCCGCGTCCGCGCTGCTGGCGAGCAATCCAAATCCTACCGATGCCGACATCGACGCGGCCATGGCCGGCAACCTCTGTCGCTGCGGCACCTATCCGCGCATCCGCGCCGCAATCAAACAGGCGGCGCAGTCTAAATCCACTGCTATAAAGGGAGCCTGACCATGAGTCTCGAACAACTGCTGTACGCTGCTGGTGGTGTTGAGTCCATATCCAAGGGCGGTATCTCCCGACGGACTTTTCTGAAAGCCAGCGCGGCCGCTGGCGGCGGTCTGCTGCTGAGCTTCAGCCTACCCGCGCTGATGCGTAATGCCGAGGCCGCCGAGACCCCCACGGCAAACACCTTCGCGCCCAACGCCTTTATCCGCATCGACCGTCAAGGGCGCGTGACCCTCGTCGTGCACCAGGTCGAGATGGGGCAGGGCACCTACACCTCCCTGCCGATGCTCCTCGCCGAAGAGCTGGAAGTGGATTTGGCCCAGGTCCATCTCGAACATGCGCCGCCCGACGATAAGCTCTATGCCAATCCGTTGGTCGGGTTTCAGGCGACCGGCGGCTCGAACTCGGTGCGTGGCGCCTGGGAGCCGCTGCGCCGTGCCGGCGCCGCCGCTCGCAGTATGTTGATGTCCGCCGCGTGCGCGACCTGGAAGGTCGATTCGAATTCCTGCCGCGCCGAGAAGGGCGAGGTGATCCACGTGCCGACCGGCCGCAAGCTCAACTACGGAGCCCTGGTCGATAAGGCAGCAACCTTGCCGGTGCCGGACCAGGTCGTGCTCAAGGACCCGAAGGACTTCAAGCTCATCGGTACCCCCGCCAAGCGCCTCGACAGCCAGGACAAGGTCAACGGCAAGGCCCAGTTCAGCATCGATGTGAAGGTCCCCGGTATGAAAATCGCCACCGTTGCCGCCTGTCCCGTGTTCGGCGGTAAGCTCGCCCGCGTCGATGAAGCCAAGGCGAAGGCGGTTAAAGGCGTACACCGGATTGTGCGCCTCGGCGACGCCGTGGCGGTGGTCGCCGATCATATGTGGGCGGCCAAGCAGGGGCTTGCCGCGCTCGACATCCGCTGGGATGAGGGCCCGAACGCCAAGCTCAGCACCGCCGATATCGTGCAGCAACTCGAAGCAGCCTCGCAGAAGCCGGGCGTGGTCGCGCGCAAGGAGAGCCCGGCCCAGGGCGATATGGCCAAGGTCATGGCCGGCGCCGCCCAGAAGGTCGAGGCGGTCTACCAGGTACCGTTCCTCGCGCACGCCGCGATGGAGCCCTTGAACTGCACCGTCCAGGTACCCGCGGGTACATCCGTACTCTTCCGCTTGCCGAAAAAGGGCGTTTATTCTTCCTAGCGCGGCCTGTGGCCGCAACCAAAGTGTTTCCCCTCACCATGATGGATTAGTATAGGGGCCGATGTCGGCCGACCATCGGGAGGGAGCGGGAAATGAAAGAGTTCATCCGCAA
>JALZJW010000144.1 GCA_030859565.1 Pseudomonadota bacterium | reverse complement strand
GGCGTGCCGCGAGTACGGGTTCTTCTATATCGTCGGTCATGGAGTGGACGAGGAATTGCAGCAGCGGCTCGAGCGATCGGTATGCTTTGAATTGATCAAGCCCTCAGACGCGGACATGCGCTTTACCTTTGAAAGCGACGATATCGCTGCCCCCGGCCTCACCTTGGACCTCGCGCGGGTCGCTCGGCGTGTGCTTTGGATGGGCATTTTCCTTGGGCTCGCGTTTCTCCTGCTCGACTATGTCATGAACTATCGACTAGGAGCAGCGATTGGACCGCTGCGGCGCCTCTTCAACATCACCCGCGAAGACAGCGCGGCGTCTTGGTTCGCGGCCACCCAGACGCTTCTGACCGGGCTGACCGCGCTTATGATCTACTTCGCGGAACGGGCTCGTTCGGCCTCACAGAGGGGCCGCGGCTGGGCCGTCGTGGCCACGCTTTTCATCTACATGGCGATCGATGACGGGGTGCAGATCCACGAGCGGCTCGGGAGTGCCTTTTACGTTCTCTCCCGCGCACCCGGATCGGTATTCGAGCGTTTCCCGAGTTACCCCTGGCAGCTCGTGTTCGTTCCGGTATTCGGTTTGCTCGGGCTGTATATATTGGTGTTTCTCTGGCGGGAGCTACGGGAAGCCGGGCTACGGTGGCTTGTCATCGCGGCGCTCAGCCTCCAGGCGTTCGCGGTCGGTCTTGATTTCATTGAAGGGCTGATGCCCGGCCACCCCTGGAATATATACAGACTCATCGCCGAATTCCTTGATGCCGGAGTCGGGATCCCGGAGGATGCGCTTGCGCCGGCCTTCGGCATGGTCAGACACTTCGGCAAGGCGTGCGAAGAGACCGTCGAGATGCTGGCCATCACGCTTTTTTGGTACGTGTTCCTTCGCCACTTGGGTGCCAGCAACGCGGGGGTGAGACTCGCTTTCGTGAGCGCTCGCGGAGAGAGTTAGCGAGCGTACCTGGGCAGGACCCGAGCCGGTGCCGTGGCCTTCGGTCTGGACCGACCGCGTGCGGACAATAGGGTCAGAATCTGAGGGATCCCCAGGAATATTGCACAAAAATTACTCCGCCAAGCAGTGACTTTGTATAATTTCATGCAAGCTGTGCAGTGCCGCGGGGAGATCTGGCCATCGTAATGTCACCCACGGGTCGTCGATGACTTTAAGGCCGCGGAAGTTCGTAGAGAGAACCACCCGGTCGCGCGCGGTATTGGCTTGATAATGGCGATGCTGTCTCGTGATCTCGGTCGCTCGGCCCATGAGCCACGCCACCCTCAGAGCGAGAGTCGCGATGAGCAAGAGGACCTGCAAGTTGCATCCTCGGCGCGCCAAGCGGGCACCGTCCCTGTGCCCGGCTTTCGGGTACTCTCCCCTGGCCCTGGCTTTCGCGGTGATAGGTGCGATGTAATTCGAGGCTGATGCCGAAGCGGGTGTTTTTCAGATCCCAAACGCTTTTTCGATTCTCATCCGCAGAGAGCAGAACTCCTACACTAGTTAAAACTACAGTGATGAAAACGAATATCCTATCGGCACGTGACCACTGCATACCGGTGACTCCGCTTTCGGCTTTCCCGCCTACCGTTTTTTATCGCGCACGTACTTCCACAGTTTACTGAGTATGACAGCGAGAATGAGTGAGGCGCCCATGAGGACGTACTCCACGCTGCCCGTATCGGTTTGTGGAAACATCCACACAAAGAGGAACATGGCCGCCATGTATATGGCTACAGCGAATGCAACTATTCGGACGAATTCGGATTTTGCATCGCTTTTGTTTTCCAATTTCAACGCCACAGAACGTCTCCGCTTGGTTTTACTTGAGGCCCCTCTCTGTTTTCAATATATATTACCAGCGACATCGTTAAAAACCTGTCGTTCCCGAAAATTCGTGAGCGCCCATTAGGGTGGTAGCGATGAACTGGCTCTCTTATCAGCACGCCGCTTGCCTCGGGCCGTAACGCTCGAATAATCGGCCCGTATAGCCGTTTGGATCGCTGACGCAATGAAAAGTGCTGCGCGCCGGTCCTCGGAGCGGCAGCGCGTCAGGCCTCGGTACGGCAAGCCGTGTGCCGGAATTGGACCTACCGGTTACGAGTCGTCGTCTCATCCAGCAGCCGGTAATCTCAAAGGCCTGCGCGATCGGGTCCCGCACGAAGCGATAAACGTTGCCGCTTGCACCGAACAGTGGTTTTGGGCCTGCAACGGTCAAGCTCGGAGTCGAGTGCCGATAAGTACCATCAAGGCTTAATCTTGTCGCGTTGCATGGCATTCACTAACAGGATCCTGGGCTAGCATCAGGCGCCGGAGCTTGTCTCTAACGCCACTTGCTGCGGTCGAATGCTCGGTTTGAAGACCTCCCTGACCTTTCCCTCGAACCACCGAAACGAAGGGTGTTGTTTCGAATAAAACAGATGCGTCGTTCGGCTGCGGCGATAATCCGATGCACCGAAGCGCGCGATCGGGGTTTAAAACCTCCCCGAATGCTGAAGCATTTCAGCCCACTCCTGCTCCAGCTTGCGATCAGAGAGGGCATACCATACCTCGATGGGCGTGGCGAAGCCCAGAAAATAGTCGATGTGCCAGTGGGGCTCGCCAACGGAAGCAAGATGACGGCTGATGCAAGCTCTGATGCCGCCATGGCCGCAGGCGCTTCCGAGGTACCCGTAAAATCCCGGAATAAACGTGCACCTCCCCAACTGGCCGATGACGAGGCGCTGAGTCTGTTTAACCGAAACGATCGAGAGATAAGCGCCTTTGCCTTCGGGCACTTCAATCATCACATTCTTGTGATCGCTGAATCGTTCCGGTGTGCCAGCTATCGACTCTATGCGCATCGATATCATGGTGATGTCCGCAGCACCTTACCGGTGAACGATCGGAGTGCGCTTTACGCACCAAACGTCGGTGCCGCAGCGCTTATACTAATCAAAAAAAATATTCCCCGCGGGGAGGCATTCCGTCGGTGAGCAACGGCGCAGTTGCACGACTCTACTCCCGAACCCCAATCCTCAAGTGCCCGCGGGCCTCATCGTTCGGTCCAACGCCACGAGCTATCATCATGTCACTTCGGGATGTGACAATATTGTGACAGTGAATCGATGAAATAATAAAGCGGTGGTGAGGCAAAACGCGTAACTACTTGTTATGCATGGCGGAGAGGGAGGGATTCGAACCCCCGGTGGGTTGCCCCACAGCGGTTTTCAAGACCGCCGCTTTCGACCGCTCAGCCACCTCTCCAGAGGCGAGAGCCAAATTTTTAAGTTGAGTGGGATTTTAACGCATTCGGATTAAAAGTCCGCTGCTTTTAAGCTTTCCCGCCCGCGAAGTTTACACATAGCTATCTGTATGTAACGTTGCCGCCCTTCCTTTACATACGTGCGCGCCGGCGGCCGGTCGTGGCAAGATCCGCGCGTTAAGGTGTGGGGTAGGAGGTTGCTATGCACCCATGTCCCGAGTGTAACCGGCACTGCGACTGCCTGGACGGCGAAAGCGCTATTGAGAACTGCGCTCACATCCTGACGCCCGAGTGTTCCGGTGGCGATGACGAAGAGGATGCGCCATGACCCCCGCTACCAGCACGCGAGGACAGGCCTCGCGCCGCTATTTCACCGCGGAGGACACCCGGCTGCTCATCGGTAAGCGGGTACGGGCGCGGACGGCTAAAAACTTTCCGACGAACGGTAGCGCTTGGGGAACGGTGGCCTACTTCGCCTCTGGCCCCGAGCCTGGCGAGTACATTCTCGGCGTCCGTTGGGATGACCCGCGGCCCGTCATTCCGCGCTCCGCACCCTACCCGCTCGATTGGTACACCGTGGAGGAGTACCGGGATCTGCTCGGCGTCGCGGTCGACGAGGCGGCGTGAGCGAGGACGAACCCGAAGACCTCGGCCCCTGCTGCATCTGCGAAGGAACGGCGGGGGTGGTCAATATCATCATGATCGAGGTGAAGGGCCAGGTAGCGGGCCACGGCTGGGGGTGCTTTGTCTGCGGCCTGCCGAGCGACGGCGCCAGCGCAGTGCTCTGCGAACCGTGCACTTTGGCTTGGCAAAACGGGAAGCCGCTCCGCTTCGCCTGCCGGGGGTATCCGGCCTCGGACGGACGGGTGCCGATAGATGAGCTTGTGGAGCGCCACGCCCACGACATGGCCAAGCATGAGGCGGCGGCGTGATCGATCGGCGCGGAGGTTAATTGCGCGAACAAACCCCCCGCGCCGTCCACATTGTAGGTAGTGCGTACGAACAATAAGGAGTGGATAGTATGGACAGGAAAGGAGTAGCAAGCAAAGAAGTGGCGGTGGTGCCGGTCACGGCCGGCACGGTGTCCCTGGGGGACGCTTCAGGCAACGAACCCCAAGGCGCTCGTCGAGGGCGCGGCGGCCATCGCCGGCGTCTTGGCCGAGGTGATTCGAACGCAGAAGCTCTCGGTCACGATCCAAGGCAAGCAATACGTCCGGGTCGAGGGCTGGACGACGCTCGCCGTCATGCTCGGCGTGGTGGCCCGCGAGGTCGAGACCCGCGAGGAGTTCGGGATTCAGGTTGAGAAGGCGGCGTGACAAAGAATCGGACGAACGGTAGGAATGGGGGACCGCAAGCAATCGGCGCGGCGGAGGAGGGAAAGTTCCTTTACCGCGCCGCCCCATTTGTAGGTAGTGAAACGAACAAATAGCGCTACACAGTATACACAGGGACCTCGCCAAGGTGGGGCTGCTACGTTCCCGGCGGACTAGCGCGCCGCGGCACCCCGCCGGCCCTGCTGCTTGCCGGGGCTCGCTCCGCTTCTCGCCGGCTTCGCGGGCGCTCGGGTACTCGCCCTGCCGGCGGCTGATCCCTGCGTAGCGCTCTTGGCCGTCCTGGGCGTCGTGCGCGACTGCGCGGGCGCGCTTTTCAGCGGCGCCCTCTTCAATCCGCCCGCGGTGGTTTTGGGTTTAGGTTTCGTCATACATCCCTCGTTTTTCGTTTCATCGGTAGGGCCGACATTGTACGCCGGTTATGCGCGGGGTGATGCAAAATTAGGCATCCGCGAAAAAGCCAGGCGGCGCTTCGGCCGCTGGCAATTGTCCCAAGACTGTCCCAAGGGTTATCCACTAAATCTGTGGATAAGGGATGAGTGCGGTCATGGCGAGGATCGGTCTCGGTCATCGAGGGTCCGGAGCGGGCCGCTCCCTTTCATAGCAGCAGCTTGAACAGTACGGCGGTGGAGACGGCGAGGTTGAATCCCAGCATCCACTTGATGAGATTCACCTCGCCCTTGAGCTCGGAGATTTCGGCTTCGAGGCGGCGGAAACGCTCGCTCTCGCGGACCCCCTCTATCGCTTCCGCCGCCGCGGCCGACTTCTCCTCGGACGCGCCGGCTTCTTTCAGGGCCTCGTAGACCTCGCGGATCATCGTCGTCATCGCTTGCCTCCTTTGCTTTTCGGGATCTCCAGCGTCCGGAGCGGCCGGCCGAGCCCGGTCGGCTCGATCTTGGCGCCGGGGGGGATGAGCCACGGGTCGCTCGGCTTCGGACCTAACTTCCGCGCGCCCGGAATCCGCTTTTTCTGGCAAAGCTTAATGATCCATTCTTTGGACACCCTGGCACGCCTAGCGGCTTCCGCCGCGCCGATCCACTCACTCATCCAAACAATTTTAGATTAATTCACGTTCATAGTCTATATAGTACTTGAACTTTGTACGCGTTCGTGTATCATATAGTACAGGTGGCCGCGACCTTAACAGCGGGGGATTCAGCAGGCGTTCCCCAAACGCCGCGGCCTGAGGGGTGCTGGCCTAAACGAGACCCTGGGGTGCACATGCAGAGGACTTCCCCTAAAAGGCCCGGCGGACAGTAGAACCCTAAGCTACCAAGCCCGGTGAAAAGCCGGGCACTCAACCTAAGCGGAACGGAGAAAGGCGATGAAGGAATACGGAATGTTTATTCTAATCGGCGCGCTGCTAGCCACCGCGGTCTATGGAGGCATCTACTCGGAGGTTGCGAAGGCGATCACGGAGATCGCGACGGTCATCGAGCGGGCTGGGCCGGACTGAGTTACCCCGCGCTCCATCGGGCACGGCCCTTGCCGCTATAGGCAAGGGCCCAGCCACCCGAGGAATACCCCCCCTATGTCCGCCGCCGAATCGCTCGCCCGTCTCAATCCCAAGATCCAATCGTTCATCTCGCGCGGGGGCGGTTTCAACGCCCTCACTCCCCTCGACATCGCCGCGGGCCTCGCCGGAGCGCCCCAGAACGCCCAGCGCACAGCGCTCGCGGCGTTCGCCGGTTTCCCGGAGCCGCTGCTGCCCGGACTCGTCGAGGCGCGGCTATGGCGGCTGGCGAAACTCGAGGGGTGGAAAAACAGCAGGGAAGTGGATAGCGGGGAAGTGGATAGCGAATCCGCTGTGCACTATCCACTAGCCACTAGTCACTGCTTTAGCGAGCGGATTCGGCGCATCGCGGCCTTGGCGGTCTGGGAGTATTGCGAGCCCCCGCGGTGCGGGGAGTGTCAAGGAAGGATGATTGTCTACGCGCCGCAGCCGGGCACTTGCCTGGCGTGCAACGGGAGCGGGTACGGCAGGCTCAGAGCATCGGTGCTCTGCGATGCGATTGGCGTGAGCCTGGGGGAATGGAGGAGGGGGGCGTGGCGGTATCGATATAACCGCGCGTACAGCATAGTTTCCGGATGGGGCTCTGAAGCCTTGGCGCACCTGCATCGGCGGCTCAATGAGGAGGATTCGTAGGGGCAACCCTCGTGGTTGCCCTAAGAGGGCGGCCACAAGGGCCGCCCCTACGGGGATTAGGTGAGGATGAACATGACCGGCTGCGACCCCGCCACGTTGTCGTTCGAGGTCAGGACCTCGGCGATAAGTTGCGAGATAGACGCCTTGAGCGCGTTGGCGCTTAAGACTTCGAGGGCCGACTGGCTCACGCGGGCGGTGGGCGTGACCTGAGACAGCGTCTCGACCGGGAGCTGAGATGCCCGCGCTTTCGGGTCGACCTGCGAAAGGCTCTCGACCGGGACCTGGGTCGTGCGCTTGACGGTCATCTCTAACTTAGCCTACGCCGCCACCTTCACCCCGAATTCCGCCGCGTTGAAATTCGTCTTGGTCCAGGCCGCCGAGGTGTTGGGATCGGTCTCCCGAATGTCCGAATAATAGACGTAGCTCGTCGAAAGCGCCTGCGTCGCGCCGTCGAAATCCGTGACGCCGGAGCGGGTCACGGTCGCAACGCTGCGGGCGCCGGCGTCGTCCTTCTTCGCATTGGCGAGGATCTGCACGCCGAAAATCGAACTCGGCGTGTGGCTCATGTCGGCCACCGTGTAGGTATCCTTGTTCCCCGCCGTCGCGGACTCGACGTAATCCGTGTCGTCGTTCGGTGCGCTCTCGTCCACGAGCAAGTAGTTGTCCGTCGAGTTGCCGTCCGAGCCCACGAGCTGCGAGCTGTTCCCGTTGCCGTTCGGGGCGTAGGCGTCCACGCGGCAATCGCCGAGGAAGTTGTTATTGACAGAGCCGGCGCCGTCGCAAATATAAACGTCGTCGTAGTCCCAAAAGCCAGTGGCAGCGCCACCAGGACCGATCCGAACCTGATTGGCCGTGGCGTTGGCGGTATTCTTGGTGTCCACACTCGTGAGCGCGAGCTTGCTCGATCCATCTACTTTTACTTCCGCGGTGCCGGTCGTGTCGTGGATGACCACCTTGAACTCGATGTAATAGGTGCTGCCGACGCTGAGCGCATACGTGGTGGTCCCGAGCACAGTTCCGTTGCGGGTGATCTCCATCGTGCCGTCCGCCTTGACGCGCAAGTCGCATTGGTCTGTGCCGGCATCCAGCACGCCCACCATCGCCCTTGAGGCCGCTGGCAGGGAGGATGCCATCTTGAACGAGAATCCGATTATCCAAGTCGCCTGGGCGTCTAGAGTTTTCGTTGCCGTTCCAAGGACATTGGTGGCGTTGCGGAATGAGGCAGTGCTCCGGCGCCCATTGCCAGCGCTGATAGTTGGGACATTGGTTATGCTGGTCCACTTCTCGGTGAGGGCCGCCGTGGCGTAGTGGTCGAAGCTGTCGGTGAATCTTAGGGTCATGGGTCTTACCTCGTGCCCGATAGTGTGAACGTGATGTTGGCCAGTGTTGCGTCAGGTGAGGCAGGACTCACTACTTTCAAAATATCGCCCGCAGCAAAGGTCTGCTGGCTCGCCATGATGAAGGTCGCGCTGGTGCCCGCGGCCGCGAACCGCATGGTGCCGACACTCGATCCGTTCTTCTGGATGTCAAAGTCGGTCTGGGCCGTGGCGGCTGTGCCCGCCTTGCCCTGGCTGCCGGTAAGACCCGAGGGAAAGATGACCTGGCGTGTCACGACATGGTGCAGCATGATCAGCGAGGCGGTCGGCGCGCCGTTGTACATGCTGCCCGCGAGGTAGACGTTGTCGCCGAGCGTCATGTCGGCATCCGGCACGGTCAGCACGCGCGTCGTGGCCGTCGTTAAACCATCGACCTCGAAGCGGATTTTTTTCGTCGCGTCGGCCGAGCCCTTGACGACGGCGGTGGTGTCCGTGAATGGCGGAGTCAGTCCCGCGCCGGCGTTGACGACCCAGTTGGTGCCGTCGAACGCGTATTCGAGATCTTCGTCCATCAGCCACAACCGCACGCCTTCGATCGGCACCCAGTAGACCCAGGCGCCGCCGTAGAAATGCGCGATCTGGTTGGTCTTGCCGGACCACACCCCGGTCGCACCGCTCGGGATGATGTAGGTGTCGCCATTGGCCGGGGAGCCGGGCGGCGTGGTGAGGTCCCTGTCCTTGGCCCGCACCATGCGCCCCTCGATCTGGCGCAGCGCGGCGTTGTGCGTAGTCTCTTTCTGGGACTGGCTCGATGAAATCTCGTCGAGCGCGAGCAGTTCTGTCGCCATGGTGATCCCCTAGTTTATTTCATCAAACCGTCGCGCTGCCGGGATAGCCCCGGGCCACGATGGACGATTTCTGATAAGCCTTCACGCTCACCGCCGCCTGGTTGCTCCCGAAATCCGTCACTTGCTGCGCGCTCGTATACACCTGGCTCGCGCTCGTGAGATCGGTCCAGGTCCGCACCACCGTCGAGCCGTTGAGGATTTCGAGGTCATAGCGCTCTA
>JALZJW010000143.1 GCA_030859565.1 Pseudomonadota bacterium | reverse complement strand
CGCACCGCCCAGGCTCCCGACGCCCCCAGCTATCCCCGGAGGCCAGTACTCTTTCACCCTAGGAGGCCAGGCTTTACTACCTTCTTTCAGACTCATCTTTGAATTAGAAAATACTCATGCCCCGGCAAGGGCGGTTCCGGCCGCCCAAGGCAAATCGGACCGTTCTTGTCAAGGTAGTCATTGGAACGTACTATGGCCGACACCTAAAAGGGGGAAGGCATTCGTTTCATGCTTCAAGGCAGTATGGTGGCGATGGTAACGCCGATGGAGACCGGGATCAGTCCCGACGTGCCCATCGATTGGAATGCCTTGCAAGAGCTCGTGGAGTTTCAGATCGCCGAGGGTAGCAATGCGATCGTCGCCGTCGGCACGACCGGGGAGTCGGCCACGCTCGACGAGAAAGAGCATTGCGAGGTGATTCGCCAGGTGGTGCGGCAGGTCAACAAGCGCATTCCGGTGATCGCCGGAACGGGCGCCAATTCGACGACCGAGGCCATTCGGTTGACCGCGTTCGCGCGCGAAGCGGGCGCCGATGCCTGCCTGCTGGTCACCCCCTACTACAATAAGCCGACGCAGGAAGGGCTTTTCCTGCACCACAAGTCCGTGGCCGAGGCCGTTGCGATCCCGCAAATTCTTTATAACGTGCCGGGACGGACCGCGTGCGACTTAGTGCCCGCGACCGCCGGCCGCCTGTCCCGGATCCGCAACATTATCGGTATCAAGGAAGCGACCGCCGATCTCGGCCGGGTGGCGTCATTGCGCGAGCATTGCGGGGACGGCTTCATGATCGTAAGCGGTGATGATGCGACGGCGATGGAGTTTATCGTGCGCGGCGGGCAAGGTGTGATTTCGGTAACCGCCAACGTGGCGCCGCGATCAATGCACCTCCTATGCGCACGGGCTTTGGCGGGCGATCGGAGGGGAGCGGAGACACTCAACGCGACGCTCGAGGGCCTGCACCGGGAATTGTTTTCGGAGTCTAACCCGATACCGGCGAAATGGGTCCTAAACCAAATGGGTTTGGTCAAGAAGGGCATTCGCCTGCCCTTGACCTGGCTCGCCGAGGCGTACCACGGCCAAATGAGGGCGGCGATGGCACAAGCGGGGCTCGCTAACGCGGCATCTTCGTGACTGCGGCAGCGCGCCCATGATCTCGGCAGTCAAGCAATGCATGAGGTGAATTGAGTGTTGCGAATACGGTCAACGGCCTTGGTCGCGGCTGTGCTTGCGATCGCCGGATGCGCGTGGTTTCCGACGTTCGATGAAGTCATCCCCGACAAGCAGAAGGAGTATCAAAAGAGTCAATCGCTCCCCGACTTGGAAGTGCCCCCCGATCTCACCACCGAGTCGATCCGCGACACCCTGGCGGTTCCGGATGTGGACGGGAGCGGAACTGCAAGCTATTCAACCTTTCAAGAGCGCATTGCCCAACGAAACAAAAAGCGGGAAGCCGGATCGGCGGAGAGCCCGAGCGCGGCCAAGCTTGAGGTGCCGGCGGATGAGACGCTGCTCAGCATCGACGCCGAACCCGCCGTGGTGTGGGCCGAACTACGGCCCTTTTGGAAAGACCGTGGCTATGCCTTGGATCTCGATGATGAAGAGATCGGGGTCTTGGAAACGGGGTGGGTTGAAAACCGCGCCAAGCAAGAGCGCGATCGCTTCAAGGTGTTCCTTGAGGCCGGCGAGGAAAGCGGCACGACCGTGCTCTACCTCTCCCATGCCGGCGAGGCGCTCACGCCGATCGGAGAAGGTCTCGAGTGGCGGGAGCGTCCCCGGGATGCGGGGCTCGAGGGACGCATGGCGGAGCGCTTGAAAAAAGCGTTGAGCGGCCAGTCCGTGGCACCGGGCGAGGCGGCCCAAAAGCCCGCGGCCGATCCCGCACCGCGACCAAAACCGAAAATCGGGCCTGCCGCGCCGTCCGGGGGGGCTATCCATGCCGAGTTGTTGAACGCGGGCGAAGGGAAAGCGTATCTGCGGGTATCCAACGACTTCGCGAAGGTGTGGCGCAATACCGGGTTCGCACTGGGTCAGATCGGGGCCAAGGTGGAAGATGAAGACCGATCGCGCGGCAGCTACTACCTCCGCTTCTCCGATACCGCGGCCCCGAAACCGGAGAAGGGCTTTTTTTCGAGCCTGGCCTTCTGGCGTGACGATGACGACGATGAGTTTGAGATCCATCTCACCGACGTCGGCAATAACACCGAGGTCATCGTATTGGACCCGGACGGCAATTGGGATAACAGCGCGACCGCCGCGCGCATCCTGCGCCTATTGCGCACCGAACTGAATAAGTGACCCGCGAGCTGTCCGCAACCGCGCCGGGAACCGGCGCGATATCTAAGGAAATCCGCGGGTGGGCAGTGGCAGCGCTAACATCAACGCATCTTCTCTGCCCTCATGGGCCGGATAGTAATCCGGCCGCAGATCGATCTCCTTGAAGCCGGCGCGCGCGTAAAGCTGTCGCGCCGGCCCATTCGAGGGCCGAACCTCCAGGAACATCGTCTCCGCGCCGCGCGCCCGTGCGTCCTCGACCACGTGCTCCAGAAGCGTGCGCCCGAATCGCCTACGCTGCCAGCGCGGTTTGACACAGAGGTTCAACAGATGCGCCTCGCCGGCCGCTACGGTCATGAAACTATAGGCGCCGATGAGCCCTTCGTGTTCCAGCACCCAGGAGATGTAACCGCAGCGAATGCAGTCGACCATCACGCCCTTGCTCCAAGGGAAGTCGTAGGCCTGCCGTTCGATCTCGATCACTTCCGGCACATCGCGCTCGAGCATGGGCCGCAAGCTGACGATCATGGGCTTGAGCAGCGCGCTCATGCCGGCACCTCCCGCATCGATTCCCGATACAGCCGCTTCGCGAATAATAAGTCTTGCCAGACCTTGCGCTTTTCACGCGGGGAGCGCAGCAGATACGCCGGATGATAGGTCACGACCAACGGGATCCGGCGCTCCCCGTACGCGAATGTCTGGCCGCGCAGTTTGCCGATCGGGGTGCTGGTATTCAGCAGATTTTGACCCGCGATCCGGCCGACGGCGAGGATGATTCTCGGTGCCACGAGCGCGATTTGGCGTTCCAGGAACGGTGCACAGCAGTTGATCTCTTCAGGCTGCGGATCGCGATTATTCGGCGGCCGGCATTTCAACAGATTGGCGATGAAGACCTGCTCGCGTTTGAGACCAAGAGCCAACAGCATGGCGGTGAGCAATTGCCCCGCCCGGCCGACGAACGGCTCACCCTGACGGTCTTCCTCGGCCCCCGGCGCCTCGCCGATGATGAGCCACTCCGCGTGCGGATCGCCGACGCCAAAGACCGTTTGCGTGCGCCCGCGGTGGAGCTGGCAGCGCGTGCACTCGGCCACCGAGCGTCGCAACTCCTCCCAGATCATTCCTGTGACCGCGGGGACGGTGTTACCGTCCGCTGTCGGCGCCGCGGTTTGATGCTCACGCACCGCGGCGCGCCGCCGCCAGACATCGATCCCCATCGCCTCGAGATAGCGTGCCCGAGTCAACATTGTTAGCGGATCGTTACACCTGACTCGATGTCTGCGGGTGGTGCCGTTCGGTGGCCGCCAATACTTTGTTCAGGGCGTTGATATAGGCCTTGGCCGAGGCAATGATGATATCGGTATCCGCGCCCTGACCGTTCACGATCCGCCCGCCGCGCTCCAAACGCACCGTCACCTCTCCTTGCGCATCGGAGCCGGTGGTGATGTTATTGACGGAGAACAATTGCAGGTTGCAACCGCTCTCGATAATGCCTTCGATGGCTTTAAAGGCGGCATCCACCGGCCCGCTGCCATCGGCGATCCGCTGTTGCTCATTGCCGTTCCACTGCAAGGTGATGCGCGCTTTTGGGGTCTCCCCGGTCTCGGAGCAGACCTTAAGCGAGACCAACTTGACGGCTTCGACGCCGCTTGAGACATGGGTCTCGGTGACCAACGCCTGCAGATCTTCGTCATAGATCTCATGCTTCTTGTCCGCCAACTCCTTGAAGCGCATGAAGGCCTCGTTGAGGTCCTCTTCGCGGGTAAACTCCACCCCAATCTCGCGCAAGCGGGTGCGAAACGCGTTGCGGCCCGAATGTTTGCCGAGCACCATCCGGTTGGCGTGCCAACCGACATCTTCGGCACGCATGATCTCGTAGGTCTCCCGGCTCTTGAGCACGCCATCTTGATGAATGCCGGATTCGTGGGCAAACGCGTTCGCCCCGACAATGGCCTTGTTCGGTTGCACCGGAAAGCCGGTGATGCTGGATACCAGCCTTGAGCAATGCAGGATCTGCGTGGTGTCGATCCCCACTTCACAGGAAAACTGGTCGCAGCGGGTGCGGACCGCCATGGCGATTTCTTCCAGCGCCGCGTTGCCGGCGCGCTCGCCGAGACCGTTAATCGTGCATTCGACTTGGCGCGCGCCGTTGAGCACCGCGGACAAGGAGTTTCCGACCGCCATTCCCAAGTCGTTATGGCAGTGCACGGAAAACACCGCCTTGTCGCTGTTCGGCACGCGTTCGATCAGATCCTTGATGAGCGATCCGAACTGGCCGGGAAGACTGTAACCGACAGTATCCGGGATATTGACCGTCCTGGCGCCGGCCTCGATCACGGCCTCGAGCACGCGGCACAGAAATTCGAGATCGGAGCGCCCCGCATCCTCGGGCGAGAACTCGACATCCTCGACGTGGCTGCGCGCCCGTTTCACCGCCTTGACCGCATGCTCGATGACTTGCTCGGGTGACATCTTGAGCTTGCTGCGCATATGAATGGGCGAGGTAGCGATAAACGTATGGATACGCGCCTTGCGGGCGCCTTTGAGCGCCGCGGCGGCGGTGTCGATATCGCGCTCCAGCGCCCTGGCGAGGCCGCAGACGGTGCTTTCCTTGACTGCGGCCGCCACCGCATGCACGGCCTCGAAATCGCCCGGGCTCGCGACCGGGAAGCCCGCCTCAATGACATCCACGCGCATCCGCTCCAGGGCCTTGGCGATGCGGATCTTCTCGTCCTTGGTCATCGAGGCGCCGGGGCTTTGTTCGCCGTCGCGCAAGGTCGTATCGAAAATGATCAACTTGTCTTTCATGCCTAATCCTCCCGCCGGGCCGGGCGCGAGTCGTCTAAAAGTATACCGTTCTGGTGTCTTTAAGGGACACCGGCTGTCACGGGAATTTAGTGTCGATCGTTCTGCCCTAGCCGGGCAGCAGCGGGGAGGGCAGCCGGGGCGGCGGCAGCGCGATCGGCACCGTCTTGCATATGGCGAACACGCCCTTATCGGTGACGGTATACGGCATGAGGACGACTATACCTGCCGGGTTGGCGGAAAACAACAGCTTACGCCTCGGGGTGCACTGGCCATGATCAGTCTAAACGCGCTATGCTTCTCGCACCGCTGATTCGCCCGACGGACAACGTATGCAAACCAATCGACCCACTATCCTTCGACAAATGATGGACTGGCGCGCCGCGATCATCGCCGGCATCGTTGCCGGCGTCGTATTCGTGCTGTTGAACATGTGGCTAGCCAGTTACTACTTGGGTAACGCCAATTTGCCCCTGCAACTTTCCGCCGCAGTCGTTCTGGGTCCGAGCGTGCTGCCGCCTGCCGCAGGCGTGGGCGTGGGCGTCTACGCGGCCGGCTTCATTCTGCACATGCTGCTGGCCATCGCGTTCGCGTGCTTGATCGCATTCTGTCTGCATCGTTGGGGAATTCTGGTCGGCATTGTCGCCGGTGCGTTATTTGGTCTGGCGCTTTATGCGATCAACTATTACTCGGTAGCGGACGCCTTTCCGTGGCTCGCGCCGCTGCGCGGCTGGATCATGGCGCTGTCGCACGTCATCTTCGGCGCGATCGCCGGCGGTGTTTACGAGGCGCTGGAGCGCGACCGCTTCGAGCATGCTCACGTCTAAGCAAGGCTCACTATGAATCGCGGCATGTGGAAAATGCGCCTGATCATCATGTTGGTGATCGCGGGTTTTTCCGTTCTTTCGTTTTTCAGCAAGACTTCGGTCAATCCGATCACCGGCGAATCGCAGCGCGTTGGCCTGACCCAGGATCAAGAAATCGCCATGGGATTGCAGGCCGCGCCGGAGATGGCAGCGCAGTTCGGCGGCATGTATACCGATAAACGCGTACAACAAAGAGTGAAAGCGCTAGGCAAGAAAATCGTCGCGCAAAGCATCGCGGCGCAGAGCGGCTATCCGTTCGATTTTCATGTGCTGGCGGACGACAAAACCGTGAACGCGTTCGCGCTGCCCGGCGGGCCGATTTTCATCACCGCCGCACTGTTCTCGCGCTTGAAGACTGAAGATCAATTGGCGGGTGTGCTAGGCCACGAGATCGGCCATGTGATCGGCCGCCATTCCGCCGAGCACATCGCCAAACAAGAATTGACGCAAGGACTCACCGGCGCGGTGGTGATGGGCTCGGGCTCGTACGAAATGGCTCAAGTCGCGCGCATGGTCGGCGGCCTGATCAACATGAAATATGGTCGCGGGGATGAGCTCGAAGCGGACAAGTTCGGCGTGTGCTTCATTAAAGGCGCCGGCTACGATCCGGCCGCGCTGGTCGATGTGATGAAAATTCTCGCTGAAGCAAGCGGCGACGCCTCGCGCGCGCCCGAATTCGCCAGCACTCATCCGGCGCCCGAGAATCGCATACAGCAGATTGAAGCGCACGTGCGCAATCTGGGGCAAGTCTGCACCTTTCAACCCGTCGCGCAGCAGTAGACAGCTCACGCTTCGGGGTTCGGCCCCTCGCTCGCGCCGCGACGCGCGGCGCGTTTGCGGCGGATCTGTAACAGTGTGATCACCGGACCCGTGGACGCGTAGATCAGGAAGGCTACAAACAGCGAAATGGGCGGCGACAGGGACACGAGCACGAATATCAGAACCACGAGGAGGCCCCGCACGAAGGGGACGCGGCCTCTGAAATCGATGGTCTTCAAACTATGGTAGCGAACGTTGCTGACCATGAGGCCCGCCGCCACCACCGTCAATAACAGCGTCAGAGGCGCCAGGAATCTACCGTCGGTCAGTCCACTGTCCGCGCCGACCCACACAAACCCAGCCAATAAGGCCGCGGCCGAAGGGCTGGGCAGACCCTGAAAGTATTGTTTGTCGGCCGTGCCCACCTGGGTGTTAAAGCGCGCCAGCCGGAGCGCGGCGGCCGAGGTGTAAACGAATGCCGCGAGCCACCCCAGTTTGTCCAAGGCGAGCAGAGACCATTGATACATGACGAGCGCCGGGGCCACGCCAAAGGAAACCATGTCCGACAAGCTATCGTATTCCGCCCCGAAATCGGTTTCCGTGTTGGTGAGGCGCGCCACGCGGCCATCGAGTCCATCGAGCAGCATGGCGATGAAGACCGACACCGCCGCCTCGTGAAAGTCTCCCTTGATGGCGGCGACGATGGCATAGAAGCCCGCGAACAGCGCCGCGGTGGTGAAGAGGTTCGGCAGCAGGTACAGGCCGCGCCGGCGCGGAGTCTTCGCATTGTGCCCGATATTAAGCACGATCAAAACCCTCTAAGCAGTCTGCATCGAGCCGGCCATCCGTACACCCTGTCCACTTCTTAGCGCACGAGTAGTGCGTTTCAGCTAAACGTTCACATTAATGTCCCCGTCATGCCAGCGAAAGCCAGGGCCAGGGACGGGCCCTGCTTGGCGCCCCGAGGATGGAAAGCTGGCATCCAGAACCAGAGTAATAAGCCTGGATTCCAGCTTGCGCTGGAATGACGAAATTAGCGATAGCATGACACCCTCAGTGATTCTGACGAAACCGTCTCTGAAATACCTATACAGTCACCAATCCGTCGATACCCCCTTCGTCATTCCCGCGAAAGCGGGAATCCAGCGTCTTTTGTGGATTCCGGGTCTCCGGCGCTTCGCACCTTCGCCCGGAATGACGGGGCAAACGCGACCCGTTATTTACGAGACACTACACTAGTTCCGGCTGCGATCGACCAAGCGATTCGCTTGGATCCAGGGCATCATCTCGCGGAGTTTCGCGCCGACCTGCTCGATGGGGTGGTCGCGGCTCAGGCGCCGCTTCGCCTTCAGCATCGGCGCGCCGCTCTGGTTCTCGAGGATGAATTCGCGGGCGAACTGCCCGCTTTGGATTTCCTGCAAGATTTCCTTCATCGCTTTACGCGCTTCCTCGCCCACGACGCGCGGCCCGCGGGTGAAATCGCCGTATTCCGCGGTGTTGGATATGGAATAGCGCATGTTCGCGAGGCCCCCCTCGTAGATCAGATCCACGATAAGCTTGGTCTCATGGAGGCACTCGAAATACGCCATCTCCGGGGAGTAGCCCGCCTCGACCAGGGTCTCGAACCCGGCCTGGATAAGGGCCGTGATCCCGCCGCACAGCACGGTTTGCTCCCCGAACAGATCGGTCTCCGTTTCCTCGCGAAAGTTGGTCTCGATGATCCCCGCCCGGCCGCCCCCGATGGCCGTCGCGTAAGCGAGCGCGATCTCTCTGGCTTGACCGGTGGCATCCTGATGGATCGCGATGAGGCAAGGCACCCCCCCGCTCTGGGTATAGGTGGACCGCACCAGGTGTCCCGGTCCCTTGGGCGCGATCATGATGACATCAAGGTCGGGGCGCGGCTCGATCTGGCGGAAATGGATGTTGAACCCGTGGGCAAAGGCCAAAGCTTTTCCCGGTTTGATGTTGCCTTCGATATGCTCGCGATAGAGGGCGGCATGGTGTTCATCGGGCGCGAGCACCATGACCACATCGGCCGCGCCGACCGCTTGCTCGATCGAGGCGGTGGCCAATCCCGCCGCGGACACTTTCGCCGCGGTGCCGGATCCCTCGCGCAAGCCGACGGCCACCTGCACGCCCGACTCCTTCAAATTGTTGGCATGCGCGTGACCTTGAGAGCCGTAGCCGATGATGGCGACGCGCTTGCCTTGGATTAAGGAGAGATCGGCGTCTTTATCGTAATAGATCTTCATAATGAATGCCTTGCTTCGATGATTTATATGCGCAGCGATTTTTCGCCGCGCGCGATGCCGGAAACCCCCGAGCGCACGACTTCGACAATGAGCTTCCTGTCGAGGCCGTTGACAAAGGCGTCCAGCTTCTCGCTGGTGCCGGTCAGCTCGATGACGTAGATGGTGTTGGTGACGTCGATGATCCGCCCGCGGAAGATATCGACCAGGCGCTTGAGCTCTTCGCGCGCCGTGCCGCCGGCGCTGACTTTGATTAGCATCAACT
>JALZJW010000142.1 GCA_030859565.1 Pseudomonadota bacterium | reverse complement strand
CAGCGGGTCCTCAGACATCTGACCAAAACGACCCAAAAGCTTGGCTTTCAATTGATTCCCAATCCCCAATCGGCTTAAAAAATAACGCTATGTACCAGGCTATTCAAATGTGTTTCTTGAGAGCAATAGCATGACACCTTCAGTGATTCTGCCGTAACCGTATCGTTGAAATGATGTACTAGTCCTGACCCTACGCATCGGCCGGCAGGCCTTCCGCGGCCCTTCTCATCGATTTAAGACATCTGCGCACCTGGCCGGTGAGCCGGCGGCTGACCGGCAACCGCTTTTCTGTCCCGCGCAATTTAACCGCAAGGCCACCCACACGATCGCGCGCCAGGGCTTCGACTCGGGAGAGCGATACCAAAGCGTTGCGGTGGATGCGGAGGAACCGCTCGCCGAATTCGGTCTCCAGGGTTTTGAGCGGCTCCTCGATGACGAGCTCTCCCCCCGTCCAAACTACCGTGACGTACTTCTGATCCGCTTGGAAGTAAAGCACCTCATCCACGGGCACAAGCCTCAGGCTGCCGCCTACCGGCGCGCTCAGATGAGTTCGGGCCCGAGTCGGATCCGTCCGCTCCTTGAGGGTATCGAGCGCACCCCGGCTTAGTACCCTGGCTCGCTGTAGTCCCTGTAAAAGCCGCTCCTTACGGATCGGTTTCAACAAATAATCGACGGCACTGGCTTCGAAAGCCTCAAGCGCGTAATCACCAAAGGCCGTCGTAAAGATCACCGCCGGGGGATGGTCATAGTGGGCCAGATGTTGCGCTGCCTCCAACCCGTCCATGCCAGGCATGCGGATATCGAGCAACACGAGGTGCGGCGCATGCGCAGCAACGGCGGTCAGGGCCTCGATCCCGTTTCCCGCTTCTCCCACGACCTCACCGACCGCAAGCTCGCGGATCAGTGCGGCGAGCCGCTCGCGCGCGAGCGGCTCATCATCCACGATGAGGATCCGCATCTTCGGCGCGTTCATAAGGGAAAGATAAAGTCGCCCGGTAGTGATCGCCCAAGTCCTCCACTGTCAGCCCACCCGACCCGCCGTAGAAAGCCTGCAGTCGTTGCCCCACGTTTTCCTGGGCGAAGCCATGGCTTGCGCGCGAGGATCGCCTGTCATCTCCCGGCTTGGGATTTTCGATCACGACCGTGAGCCGGTACCCCTCGCGCTGCCCCCTGATCCGAGTCACCCCACCTTGGGGCAAGGGCTCGATCCCGTGGTAGATCGCGTTCTCGATAAGCGGCTGAATCGACAACACCGGTACCAGGGCGTCCGCCGGTAACTCATCGATTTGCCAATCGATCACCAAGCGATCTTGCAACCGTAGGGCTTCTATCCGTAAATACTGTCGGCACAGCTCAAGCTCCCCACCGAGCGTGACCCGATCACGGGCGGGCAGGAGGCTCGCTCGAAACAGATCAGCTAAGTCCTCGACAGCTTCCTCCGCCAGCATTGGATGACTGCGGGTCAGGCTGGCGATGGTGTTCATGCAGTTGAAAAAAAAATGCGGCCGAATGCGCGCCTGCAGTGCCTGGAGGCGGGCCTCGGCCTCCGACTCGATGCGCCGTTCCCAGTGATGGTGGACATACATATAACGCAGTGCGATGGCGATCACGATCGCCGCAATCGCCAGATTGCGTGCTAAAAACCCTCCCCTGGAATCCGCACCGAGGGGCATCGGGTTGCTTAAGTAATCCAGGGTCCACCACGCCAGCTCGCTCAATACCCAGGCGATCGCGAGCATCGAGAGATAAGCGACAATTGCTACCCTGGCCTCGCTGAGGTGGGAGTAAAGCGTTCGGCTCGCGCACAGAACTGCGGCGCAGCAAAGAGTAACCCACTGAATGAAAAGCGACTTGAGGGCCAGATCGTCGAAGCTTGCGTTTACATCCGTGGCCGTCGATAGGGTCAGCACGATGGCCAATAGCTCGGCCATCAAGACCAGCACCAACACCGGCCGGGCGGTGCAGACGTTGGGTATGAACAGGCGATCAGTGGCGCGCGCGACAGGCAATATCATGACCCTACCTCGCGTTTTAAATTTTCCAAGCCTGGACCTCGCTGTTCTCTCGTGCTCAATTATAGCGGCGGCAGGCCGAGCAGGATCGGGCCCGCTGCATCTTCATCATCGCCGGAGGTATCGGCCCTAGCAACCTGGACTCGAAGATCAGGGTTCCGCTCGGCCAAATATAACCGCTCGTCGGATAAATCTTCGCGTTGGTCTCCTTTCCGCTCAAGAAAGAAGGTCGGCTGAACGATAGACGGGCCATAGTAGAGCAACGCATATGCAAAACACATTAAGCAATTGGAATTCGTATTGATCCTGATCTTGAATCTATTGATCTAAACAAACGAGGAGAATCATGCCGCTTGCACATGCTCACTACGGAAATCGACGTTCGGCTGGGTTCAGTCTGATCGAAGTAATGATCGCTGTAGCCGTGGTCGCAATTTTAGCGTCGATTGCTCTTCCGTCCTATCGGGACTATATCAAGCGCGGCAAGAGGGCGGCCGCACAAAGCGTACTGATGGATCTGGCAGCCCGACAGCAGGCTTTTCTATTGGACAAGCGACGTTACGCAACGAGTTCTAGCACTACGGAACTCAAGTTCGCTTCATGGCCTGCCGAGATCGCTGCTGATTACAGCATGGTTCCAGATCCGGTCGCAGCCAATAATGTGGCTTCTCCACCGACTTTCTTAATCACTGCTACAGCCACTAGCTCCAGCGTGATGACTGGAGATACTCCCATGACGATCGATCAGAACGGTACGAAGCTGCCGGTGGCTTATTGGAAGAAATGAATACCTCCATAACCGCCAATTCGAGAACCGAGGGCTTTACCCTAATCGAGCTCATGATCGTGGTGGGCTTGGTCGCCATCATCGCGGCGATTGGCTATCCCTCGTTCACTGAATTCAGCGTCTCGCAGCGGATCCGCGCCGGGGCTTCCGCTTTGTACGATAGCCTCTTGATCGCGCGCAGCGAAGCGCTCAAGCGCAATACCTTGGTTTCGATGACTGTCACCAATCTTGCCAATGGCTGGACTATCAGGGATCCGTCCGTCGCCGCGCCATTGGACGTATTACGCACGCAGGAGCCGTTTGCGGGCGTGCAGTTCACCCCGGTCAATCCGTCCATCGCATACAACCGTTTTGGCAGGCCGCCGCCGGGTAGTAGTCCGGCAATCTTGATCGCTTCACCGCCCAGTTCGAAGTCGCGGTGCGTCACGATCGACACCGTTGGACGCCCGCACGTCCTTGAAGGAGTCTGCCCCCCATGAATCGGTCTCGACTCGGACAGCTTGCGCTCCTCCCGAGGCAGGGATCCGGTTTCAGCATGATCGAGGTTCTGGTCACGATCGTTATTGTCGTTATTGGCCTGTTGGGTTGGGCCGGCCTGCAGAGCAAGGCATCCGTCGTCCAAATGGAGGCCTATCAGCGCGCGCAGGGCCTTACCTTGATGCGTGACATGGAGGATCGGATCATGAGCGCCCGTGGCCTGCTCGATGGGTTCCAGAGCTTTGCTGCCTCGAACGGCAGCATTGTGTTCGGAACCGGCGACGACACGGGCACGGGTATCTGTGCGACAGTGCCGAACCCGCTAGTGACGAACCAGGACCATGCCGAGTCCCAACTTTGCCTATGGGGGCAGGCGCTCAAGGGGGCCGCGGAAACCAGCGCCGGGAGTCAGGTCGGCGCCATGATCGGTGCGCGCGGATGCCTCATCAACGTCAGCCCGCCGACCGACTTCGCGCTAGACGACTTTTTCATCGTCGTGGTCTGGCAGGGATTGACTGCGACTGCCGATCTCGACGCCGGCACGCCCGCGGAGCTGTGCGCGAAGGCGGACGTCAATTTCGGACCCGGCCTGCGGCGGGCGGTCGTCACCCGCGTGATGATCCCCAAGCTGGTTGGGTGACGCGGCCAACCTGGAGAACCTTGACCCATGTTTACAGATAATCCAATCGGGCATTGGCAGCGGCGGCGGCGCAGCCGGGCGGCGGAGCGTTCGGCCGGTCATCAGCAGGGCATGTCAATCGTCGAAGTCATGGTGTCGATGACCGTCGGCTTGCTGGTCCTATCGTTTCTGACGGTTATTTTCGTGAACAGCAGCAATACGCGGCGCGAGATCGACAAGTCGGCCGACATTTACGAGAACGGTCGTTATGGTTTGCTGGTCCTGGGCGACGAACTGAGCCATGCCGGCTACTACGGCACCTTGAGCGCTGTTTCGCCTGGAGCGACGACGGATTTACCGTGTTCGACAACGGTTGCTGACTGGGAAAGTTCGCTCGCCCTTGCCGTGCGCGGTAGCAATCACAGCGATATGGGGATTCCGCTGGGACTATTCGATTGCATCAACGGATCGCGCAAGACCGATACCGATGTGCTCTTCCTGCAACGCGCCGCGACCTGTGTCGCCGGGGTAGGCGCCTGTGCGGGATTGGTTGCGGCCGACATCTATGTTCAGGTGTCCGAGTGCGGTGCGGAATATTCGACCAATCCGTTCGTACTGGCCGCCAACTCTGGTTTGCCCTACACCCTCCAGGACAAGGATTGTACTCCCGGTACCCTGGCGCCAGTCCGCAAGTTCATCCGCCGGATCTTTTTTGTCGGTTCCGATGACAGGCTGCAGTATGTCGATATCGGACCCCTCGGTGCCGGCCCACCCGTCCCGCTGGCTGAGAACATCGAGAACATGCAAGTGGAGTACGGGGTCGATACTAATGGCGATTCCTCGCCGGATTGCTTTGCTTCGGTGCCGGCAGACTGTCCTCCGGTGACGGCAGGCTGGTGGACCCAGGTCGTCGGTGCGCGGATCTGGCTACTGGCGCGCGCGCCTCAAGTCACGGCCGGATACACGGACGACAAGACCTATACGATGGGCGATCTGGATGCCGCTGCCTACGCGGCCGGCTTGAACACGGGTTATAAGCGCCACGTCTTCACGGGTTACTTCAATTTCGTCAACCCTCAGGGCAGGATGGAATGAACACGATAAAACTGGATATGCGGCGTGAAGGCGGGGCAGTGCTGTTCGTGGCCCTGATCATGCTCCTTCTCATGACGCTGCTTGCAGTCGCCGCTATGCGCCTGACGACGACTAACTTGCAGGCGATCGGCAACGAGCAGTTCGCGACCGAGGCCCAGGCCGCCGCCGACTTCGCATTGGACCAGACGGCGAACAACAAGGATTTCATCGACATCCCGATCCTGACCCAGAAAGTCAGCCTGACCCAGGCAGATTCGACCCTCGATCCTTCGGCCTTGCCGGTCACGCTGAGTGTGCCCGCGTGCGAGCGCCACCGCCTGATCAAGAAAAGTGAGCTCGTCACCCAGGTCGGCGGCCAATTTACTGTGACGTCAGAGGACCAGCCCTGCTTTGGCGGATTGTCATCAGGAGGGCCTACGACCGTGGACCTGAGTGCCGTCGCCACCAGCTCGGATGATTCGCTGTGCACGACGGCGCTGTTCGATGTGCAGGCGGATGTGAACGATCCGACTACAAGCGCTTCTGTAACCGTCAATCAAGGCATCGAGCTGCGTATGGAAAGCGCGGACGCCGACGCTAAATGCACACCCTGATCACGGACGATCAACATTGGAGATCCTAATGAAACTGAAGACCAAGCAGTTCACCATCGCGATGGCAGCGGCGCTCGATCTGATGTCGGGAGCTGCTCTGGGCGAAGACATCGATTTATATGTGAGCGGGGGGGCGACGGCCAACGCGCCCAATGTCCTGCTGTTCCTGGACAATACCTCCAACTGGTCAGCAAACTCGCAGCAATGGAAGAAAGCAGACGTGTTGCTCAAGTGCAAAAGCGACGCTACGTGCCAGAGCTACGTGAATCAAGTGTTCGGTCCGGACGAGGATCTCAAGCAAGGCCGGGTCGAATTGCGCGCGATCGAGCTGGTATTGAAAGAGTTGGTCTGCAACCCCGCCACCACGCCTCTGAATGTTAATGTCGGTCTGATGTTGATCAGCGATACAAACGGTACGGCCGAGGCCAACAATACGGGAGGCTATATTCGTCAAGCCGTTAAACCGCTCGACGCCGCGCATTGCGCGGCGCTGATCGGCGATCTGGATCTGATCGATAGCGAGATTACTAACCCGCTCTACAAGACCCCTGCATCAGCGGACTACGGAACGCCTCTGTATGAGGCATTCAAGTACTACGGCGGTTATGCCAACCCGACCCAGGCGAAGCAGGGACTGGGAGGCACGCCGACGGACCGTACCCACTTCGGTACGGCACGCTACGTGGAGCCCAACGCGTTCGAAGACGTGGATGCATTCACAAACCCTGGAAAAAATAATTACCAAAGCCCGATCAGCTCCACCAACAGTTGCGGCAAGAACTACCTTATCCTGGTGGGCAACACCTGGCCCAACCAGGAGTACGGAACCAACCAGAATGTCAATCCGCCCACCAATACCTTGATGACGCGTCTTGGACGTCTGCCCGAGGAGATGCAGATCTATTCGACGTCGAAATCGGATATCCGGTTTGGTGACGAATGGACTCAGTTTCTCGCATCGACCGATGTTAGCGACCAGGCGGGACAACAGCCCGTCTTCACCTATACGCTTAACGTCTATAACAAATCGGCCGACGCCAAACAGACGACACTGCTCCGATCGATGGCAAACGTCGGTGGTACCGGTGCCAGTGGCTACTTCGAAGTCGGCGGCGACCTAAAGAAGCTGGTCGCCGCATTCAAAGACATCTTCACCCAGATCGCCGCCGTGAACAGCGTGTTCGCATCGGCGTCGCTGCCGGTCAGTGTCAACACCCAGGGCACCTATCTCAACCAGGTGTTCATCGGCATGTTCCGGCCCGACAGCGATGCGCGGCCGCGCTGGGCCGGCAATCTGAAGCAGTATCAGTTTTCCTATGATGCCGCCAGCCAATCCCTGTTCCTTGCCGACGCCGCCGGAAGCGCGGCCATAGACAATGCCAACACAGGCTTCATCACGGCGTGCGCGCGCAGCTTCTGGACCACGGACACCCCCCTTGGCAGCGCCTATTGGCAGGATATTCCGCCCAATCAGACGCCTCCAGGTACTTGCCTCACGTCCGGCACATCGGTCTATTCCGATTCGCCGGATGGTAATCTCGTCGAGAAGGGCGCCGCTGCCCAGCAACTGCGGCAGATTTCTGTCGCCAACCGTACCGTGAAAACCTGCACCAGCACAACTGCCTGCGATGATGCGCTAGGCGAGGTCGTCGATTTCGACACCACCAACATGAGCTACACCGAGCTTGGCGTCGCAGACAACGCGGCCCGTGACACCCTGGTGAGTTGGGTACGCGGCCAGAACGCCGGTGACGGACCACCCGACGGTACGGGCGCTTATCAGACCTACAACGAGTCCGTGAACCCGAAAGAAGTGCGTCCCACCGTGCACGGAGACGTGGTCCATTCACGGCCACTGGTCATCAACTACGGCAACGGCACAACCAATGATGTCGTCGTTTTCTATGGGGCGGGCGACGGCATGTTGCATGCCGTAGATGGCAACCAGAGCGGTAGCGGCGCGGGGCAGGAACTTTGGTCCTTTATCGCGCCGGAATTCTGGACCCGCTTGTCTCGTCTACGGGAAAACACCCCGCTGATCGCGTTCCCCACCGTAAGCACGACGCCAACCCCGACAAAGAAAGACTATTTCTTCGACGGCGGCATAGGTGCCTATCAGGAGCGGAACAGCAGTGGCAACGTGTCCAAGGTCTATCTCTATCCATCGATGCGCCGCGGCGGGCGCATGGTCTATGGGTTCGACGCAACCAGCAAGCCGAGTCCTTCGACCTTGCCGTCGCTGCTGTGGCGTTTTGGTTGTCCAAACCTGTCCAACGATATCGGCTGCGTCGGTACGGATGCGGTCAAGCTTGGCCAGACCTGGTCGACACCGCGCGTCATCGTGACCAAGGACGGCGATCCCGATCCGACCAACAACCCGCTCTATCTTACCTTCGGTGGCGGCTACGACGCCTGCGAGGACGCTGCGACGCCGACGTGTAGCGGCACGACGAAGGGGCAAGGGGTGTTCATCCTCGATGCCGTAACGGGAGCGCAAGCCGAGTTTATCGATCTGGCTTCGGTCGACAGTGGCGCCGGCCGGGTGATTGCCGACATCGTTCCGGTGGATGTCAATGCCGATAACTATACCGATGTCCTCTACGCGGCCGACACCCGCGGCAATCTCTGGCGCATCAATACCAGCGATCCCGCCGCCGGCTATGTCGGTTATGCCCCATCGACATGGAGCAGCCATACCTATCTCGTGGCCGGTGTATCCGACTGGTCGGTACAAGTGTCGAGCCGGAAGTTTTCCTATGCCCCAGACGTTGTCACGCTGGGTGGCATCAATGTCGTACTGCTTGGAACGGGCGACCGCGAGCAGCCTCTCAACGGTTCATTCGCAACCGGCGTACAGAATCGCTTCTATGCCTTTCGCGATGAGTACGCGAAGGCAGTAGTTTCCACAGTTTCCGACCCTAGCACAGAGGTGTTGGTCGTTACGAGTAGTCAGGCAAATAGTGACACAGCAGGGGATATCACGCCCACGCCCACGACCTGCTCTGATTGTTTGCTGAACGTAACCGATACCACTTTGGACTACAGCACGGCGGTTTTGGGTGGCAAGGGTTGGTTCATCGATCTGGTGGTCACTTCCAGTCCGCACGAACAGGTTGTGACAACGCCCGTGACGGTCGGAGGGGCTACCTACTTCAGCACCTTTCAAGCCTCCGATGGCAGCACGGCAAGCTGCAGCAATCTCGGTACGGGGCGAGGCTATGCGCTCAATTTCCTGACCGGTGGGCTACAGAGTGGCGACACCTCGCTGGCAGAGGATTTCACCGGCGGCGGTATCCCACCCTCACCCGTTGCCGGTGTGGTTGAGATTGGCGACGACACCGTACCTTTCTGCCTCGGTTGCAAGCCTCCGGAGGGCGGCGGATCTGCGCTCGAGGGGACGAAGGTGGAGATTCCGATCGTCCAGGAGCGCAAGAAGGTTTACCGCGTACGGCAAATCGACGAATAGAACGCGGCTTCTTACTTACACGTACGACATACCCCGCCCCGGATCTTTTCGGTGCGGGGTTTGCCCCACGCAGCCGCCCGCCGGCAAGTACTTCGAATCGAGTGAACTAGCCCGCATTTCTCACCAATGTGTCGATACATGAGCTAAAGGCATTGATGAGGACATCAGAAAAGAAGGCCGCTTGAATTAGCCGCTGCGGTCGAGACGCCAACAGGACAAATCGAGTAACTCATGGAGGTTTCTGTCGATAAGTGCAGGTG
>JALZJW010000141.1 GCA_030859565.1 Pseudomonadota bacterium | reverse complement strand
ATCTTGCTTACCTCACCGGACAGCGTCCAGCCGACACCTTGAATATGGCCGAGACCGACATTCGCGGCGGGGTGTTACATGTCCGCCAGAGTAAGCGGGGAAAGAAACTGCGCATCGCGGTCACCGGGTGCCTTGCAACGGTCATCGACCGAATCATGATACGCAAGCGTAGTTACAAGGTGCGAAGCTTTGTACTTGTATGTAAGGAGAACGGCCAGCCGCTCACCTACTATGCTTTACGCCAGCGCTTCGATAAAGCGCGCGAGAAAGCGGGGGTCAACAGTTTCGCGACCTACGCGCTAAAGCCGGCACTGACAAGGCAGAGTCTCAAGACATCCCACGCAGCCCAGAAACAACTCGGTCACAAGACCATTGTCATGACGTAGCATTAGTTTCGCGAGCGGTTGGGGGACAAAGTAGACCCCACAAAGTAGGAGTGTTTAAGGCAGTTCTTTAAAAAATTGCGGACCACATGTAAGTGAATAAATGCCACGAATGTCGTACGGTGTCTAACAGTGTCTAACGACGTCACGCAAAACTACCGCAAGGCAAGATCTTGGATCAGAGTCCCTGCCCGTGTTCACGCGAAGCACAGACCAGGCAGGATGCTCGTGACGACCACACCCTCGCACGGTTCGATTTAGTACCGAGCAGCTAGGCGTCGTGAGTCGAAAGAGATAAAATATGACCAATTAATTAGTCATAATAATTATGCGCACTGTTAGTCTTGCCGAAGCAAAGGCCCATTTGAGTGAGTTGGTCAACCGCGTCGAAAACGGCGAAGAGGTCATCATCACGCGCCACGGTCAGCCCGTGGCCCGCATAGCCGCCGTTGAGAGGCCGAAGGTTCCCATTCAGTCCCGCGCCGCTTTTCGTGCTCACATGACAGGGTGGCGCGCGCCAAGCACCGAGCTCATACGCGCGCTACGCGACGAAGAACGATAGGGCACGGCGTATCTTCCGTGCTCTACTTCGATACGAGCTTCCTGCCACCGCTCTTCGTGGACGAGAAGACCAGCCGGATAATAGAAGCGTATGTAACCACCCTTCCCGCCGGTGAGCTCTACCTTAGCCACTGGACGCGGCTTGAGTTTTCGAGCTTGGTGGCCCGCGAAGTGAGGATGCGTGGCCTGACACCCGAAGAGGGACAGGCCGTTGTCTTACAATTCGACCAGCTGGTTGAAGAATCCTATCGGGTAATCTTACCCACCGCCCTCGACTACGAGCTCGCGCGTGAATTTCTCAAGCAGTTCGCGACCAGCCTGAGCGCGGGCGATGCCCTTCATCTCGCAATCGCCAGTAATCATGGGGCCACTAAGATCCTTACCCTCGACGAGGGAATGCTCAAGGCCGGAAAACAATTAAAGCTACCCGTGTCACCGGGCATCCGCTTGTAGAAGTCCTTGGATCTGCATTCGAGAGAGTCGTAGGATCGAGGGGCGGCGCGGCATTTTATCGATCACTTATCTCCTAGATTCCGTCGCAACAAAATGCTTATGAGTTCTTGGACACGATCAGCGGGGCGACCTGGATAGCGGTGTTCATCGCGTGGTCTCCTCACCCGTGGACAAGCCCAGCAGTTCGCACAGTTTTGTTTGGGCCTCGAGGATCTGCTCGGGCCGTTCGAGCTTACGACGCAACCGCGCGACCTCGCGCTCCAAGGCTTCGTTGCGGCGCGACTCAGCCGACCTGTCGAGATGCGCGGCATAGATCTGATCGCGATCACGGATTAAATATTTGTACGGATGGTCCGACGGAATAGAGGAAACCAGCATAGGTATCGCTTCAAGATACTGCACGGTGAGCGGTATGCTCAGGCCGTCGCTGATGTGCTTGAACTCGCCGAGCATGTCCTTGGTGGGTTTGCTTAGAAGACCGAATTCGGTTTTGGTGAGCAAGCTTGGATTCGTGCCCTCCGGCGCTTTCGCGTTCGCACCGCTCGACGCAAGCTGGAGGAATTTACGCTGGTAAACCGTTGTCAGTTCGTGAATCGCGTCCTGGGTCTTGGACAGATGATTGAGCGTTTGCTGTTGAGCTTGCCACGTGTGTTCAATCCACGTGGTACCGGGAGAGCAAGTCTCTGCCCTTGCGTGTCAGGTATCCATCCTCACTGATGTAGCCAAGATGGGTCGCCAGAGAAAATACTTCTCTGGGCACACCGGCGGGCAAATAGATAGTCCCGTCACCGAACCGGTGACTGAGGATTCGTGCAAGCTCAGCTGGAGTCGGTTCCACCTGCCGCCGAGCGGTTAACGCGTTCATGCGATCATCTCCATTTCAATTTCCCTCGTCACGGTCTCTGTGTGCTGGTTGATCGTCCCCAGCTACCCTCATCCCCGAAAGGGGTAAAGGATCTCACGGGTTCCGAACAAATAAATTCCTCGTTGAAGTTAAGCCGCTTAATGTTGCATGCGTACGACAAAGCATATCAAAAATGTACCGAAGACACAACACCCGATCATGAAGCCGGGTATTGTTGATCGGTCTCTCCACGTGGATTACCCAGGATGGCGGCAGTGCTAGCCGGCAGCGGCGTGAATAGTGCCTCTCGCAGTGTTTGTGAACCATGGGGTCGTCATCACAGCCGCTAACTTATTCAACCGTCTACAGCCCTATAAAGCGTTGGTTTAGCGCTACTAAACAAACTCTTTCTTATGACATCGACATCCGAAGTCCGGAGAAACCCTCACGAGTGCCGGCAAAACCCGCGCCTTCCCGCAAAGAAAAAGACCAACAGCGAGTGATTAGCCTTGCTGGAATTGTGCTGCGCATTTAATCTCGGACCGGGCGTTACTCCGGTTTTTAGGCAACCGCTAGCGAGTCGCTGAGAAATCAGTGTAGCCTGACCGCATGGGATTCGTTCGTCAGGCCTTAAATTATTCTGTCGACCTCGTTGCGCTTAGCCGCACGCTCGTCGCAAACGGCCTACGCTTTCTAGCCCCCTGCACGAAGAGCCGTGTAGTGCTCGCGGCGGAGATTCTCTCTCTTCGAAAGCAGCTGGCGTTCTATCAAGAACGGAAACTGGTTCCACGACGCTTAGACAACGCTTCGCGCTATCTCCTCGTGCTGCTCTCGCGTTGCTTTGACTGGAAGGAGGCCCTTGTCAATGTCACACCGAAGACATTAATCGGGTGGCACCGCGTCGGGTTTGACTGTTTTGGCGTTGGAAATGCCGGCGTGGACGACCTCGGATCCCCGTAAAAGCATCTTACGGCGGCGTGGACGTTGCAACAGCTTCGAGAAGCTATTCCGTCGAGCAGAATGGGTAGAAGAGTGATGGGCAAAATGAGCATCAAGCTTGGCATCGTGATGGACCCGATTGCGGGGATCGACATCAAGAAAGACAGTAGCTTCGCCATGCTGCTCGCGGCGCAAGCGCGCGGCTGGCCGCTCTATTACATGGAGTTGGCGGATGTGTTTCTTGACAACGGCCGGGCCTTCGCTCGCATGCGGGAACTAGCGGTCGAGGACAGTCGCGATCATTGGTATCGATTTGTCCATGAGCAAACGCGGCCGGTTTCGGATCTGGATGTGGTGCTCATGCGCAAAGACCCGCCCTATAACATGGAGTATATTTATGCGACCTATCTCTTGGAGCTTGCCGAAGCGGCCGGCGTCTTGGTCGTAAACGCGCCCCGTAGCCTTCGGGACGCGAACGAAAAGCTCTTTACTTCCTGGTTTCCGCAATGCTGTCCGCCGAGCCTGGTGACCAGGAGCCGGACACGCATTAGGGAATTCCTGGAGGTACACGGCGATATCATCTTGAAGCCCCTGGATGGCATGGGGGGCGTTTCCGTCTTTCGCGTACGCGGGGGCGACCCGAACACCAACGTCATCATCGAGACCTTGACCGGCCACGGCTGCCAGTTCACGATGGCGCAGCGCTTCGTCCCGGAAATCGTAGCGGGGGATAAGCGCATCCTGCTGATCGACGGCGAACCCGTACCCTTTGCCTTGGCCCGGACCCCGGCCCCCGGCGAGACCCGCGGAAACCTGGCGGTCGGCGGCCTGAGCAAAGGCGTGGCGCTAAATGAGCGCGATTACTGGATATGCAGTCAAGTGCGGGGCGCGTTGTGCGAGAAGGGACTCGTGTTTGTCGGCCTCGATGTCATCGGCGATTATCTTACCGAGATCAACGTGACCAGTCCGACCTGTATCCGCGAGATCGATGCGCTTTATGGGCTTGATATCGGCGCTCAACTCATGGGTGCGATAGAGCGCCGGTTAAGTGTTCGCGGGCCCAGCGCTCAAAAGCACGAATAAAACGCCGCGTCTGGATTTTGGCGCTTACGCCAAGGGTTATGCCGTTGGGTCGAACCTTACGTGCCCTAGGGATTAAGAACGCGATTCTCAACGCCGGGGCGATCTGCGCGCCTACGGCCGTCGCGGGGTCCGGCCGTCATTCCGCGAGCGCCGGGGGTGTTCGCTTCGGTCGAGATTGAGACTGATGCAAGTATTCTAACGTCCGGAGATTACGAACGGTTTTTCATTTATAATCGGAAAAGATATCATCATGTGATCGACCCACGGACTGGTTATCCCATACGGAAGCGGTTTTGTGCGACGGTGATCCACCGCAGCGCGGCCATCGGCGATGCGACGGCAACCGCGCTACTGGTCGCGGGTCTCGAATTCGATTTCGCCGTGCACCTTACCTCGGCAAGCTATGTATTCACAGCGGATGGCTCGCAAGCGACGGTGATTTCGCGGCTTGCCTGCCGAACGGCGTTGCGGTCCAGGTCGTCGGAAAAGGTACGGGTTTTGATGGAATAAACTTTTGAGCGTGGAATTCGAGGTCACGAGAGGACATCCGCATCGCATGGCTAACGGCCCTGGCGTTAGGGATGTACGTTTTGGAAATAGCATTTCCCAGCCCCTTGCCCGGCTTCAAACTGGGGTTGGCCCGCTGATGAGCGCGACGCTCGTCTTCGGCCTCTTGAACGGTATAATCGCCCGCAGCATGACCCAGGTACTATTGGCCAAGTGAGCGAGACAGTCGCCTATCCCACGGTTACTCCCGCCGATCGGTTGACGCTTACACTCTGTTTTGCCCTCGTGGTGCACGCGATCGTCATCTTGGGCGTGAGCTTTGCGCCCCCGGATCGAACCGCGCCGCGTTACGATTCCCTGGACGTGATCTTAGTGCAGCAGCGTAGCGCCCGGGGACCCGATGAAGCCGATTTCCTGGCTCAAGCCAACCTAGTGGGCGGAGGAGAGAGCGAGCGCAACTTGCGTCCGGCCACACCGCTCGCCGCGCCCTTCCCCGAACGGCGCGCGGACGTCGCCGCGGCACCCCCTCCCGGAACCGTGAGCCGGCTCGAGCAAGCGGTCAAGGCAATGACCAAGGAACGTAGGGTCAAGCGCGAGGTTGCCGAGAAAAACGCGCCAAAACAACAGCGTAAAGTATTGGTCGCCGAGGCGAAATCCAACCATAAAGCGGTCGCGGAGTCCGCAAAGAAGAGCCAAGCGGTTCAGGAACCGAGTACGACGGCGCCGCCGGCGAATGCGACTATGCTGATCAGTCGGAGCCTGGCGATGGCCAGCTTGAATGCCGAGCTGGCCCAACGCTTGGAAGCACGGGCTAAGCGGCCGAAACGCAAATTTATCTCCGCCACCACGACGGAGTACCGCTACGCCGCCTATATGGAGGCGTGGCGGACCAAGGTGGAACGGGTCGGAAACCTCAATTATCCCGAGGAAGCGCGCCGCAATAAGCTCGCCGGCAGCCTGATCCTCGATGTGGCGCTGCGGGCCGATGGCTCGGTGTTTGACATCGCGGTGCGAAGGCCGTCGGGTTTTAAAGTGCTCGATGACGCGGCGATCCGGATCGTGAATCTAGCGCAACCCTTCGCGCCCTTCCCCGACAACATCAGCGGCGAGGTCGATATTCTCCACATTACGCGCAGTTGGCAATTCATGCACAACCACCGCTTATCGAGTAATTGAACGGCACCGCGAGCCTCGTCCGGTATTCAGTCTCCGTTCAGCCTCCCCCCTGTATCCTGGCGGCGTTTTATGGGCAATGCGCCCGTTGGATCGATGACAGACCAGGGTTTATTTAGGAGGTTACCGATGAAAAAATTAATGCTTGGCAGCGCAATGGCGGTAAGTTTACTCTTATTCTCGCCGGGGTTTGCGTGGGGCGGTCACCATGGTCATGGGCATCATGGCGGCGGCCACCATGGTCGTGGGCATTATGGGGGCGGTCACCATGATCATGGGCATCAAGGTCGTCATTACCGCCATCACCGCCACTATCATCACGCTCCGCGTTATTATCCGAAGTACCGTCCCCGGTACAATTACAATTATCATCGGCATAATTACTACGCCGGGCGTCCTGATTATGGTTATGGATATCGCCGGTACCATGATGGTCACTCGCCGCTCGGGATCATCCTGGGCGGGGTGGTCGGCGGTTTCTTAGGCAGTGAATTGAGTTACGGCGACCCCTTCGCCACGAGCGCCGTCGCCATCGCGGGTGGGGTGATCGGCCACGAGTTAGGCGATTAGTGGGCCGCAATGGCAGCCCGGTGATCCTCTACCGGAAACGCAGGATCGCGAGGCGAGCCACGCCCAAAAGCGCTAGGCCATGACCGGTTCCTGGCCGCCGCAGACGCGACAGCGCGGATCCTTAGCGATCCGCGCGCTGGTCCAGGTCATCGTTAAAGCATCAAGCCGGAGCAGCCGCCCGAGCAGGGGTACGCCCGCGGCCGTGAGCAGCTTGACGGTTTCGAGCGCCTGCACGCTGCCGATGATCCCCACCAAGGGCGCGATCACGCCCGATTCCGTACAAGTGTCCGCGGCCGCATCGTGGTCGTTATAAAGGCAGGCATAGCAAGGGCTGTCTGCCTGGCCCGGTTTCAACATACACACCTGCCCTGCGAATCCCATGGCGGCGCCTGAAACGAGCGGGGCTTTCGTTTCGTAGCAGGCCTGATTCAGCGCGAAACGGGTCGGGAAGTTGTCGCTGGCATCCACCACGGCGTCGACCCCGGCGATCGTTTCGGTCAACTCGCCGCTGTCCAATCGACAGCCAATCGCCGTTATTCGACAATCGGGATTCAGCGCCTGTAGGCGTTCCGCCGCGGAGTCGACCTTGAGCCGGCCGATATCCTTGGTCCCGTGGGCAATTTGACGCTGCAGATTCGCCACATCGACCCGATCAAAATCGACCAGGACGAGGTGACCTAGACCGGCGGCGGCCAAATACATGCCGGCCGCCGATCCGAGGCCGCCCAGTCCTAAGATCATCACGCTCGCGCCCAGGAGCCGCTCTTGGCCGGCGATATCGATCTCCGGCAACAGGATCTGGCGGCTGTAGCGAAGCAGTTGCAGGTCTTGCATGGCGCGAAATGAGTTCCAAAGAACAGGGCGCGATCCTGCTGAACGCCGGCGAAATCAGTCCGGCGCGGCTAAGCGCCCAACGCTTACGCGCTCATGGCCGGCATAATCGCGAACACATTGTAGCGATCGGAATCCGTGCGCGCGGAACAGAATCTCGATCGGGTTTCTTTGTTCGGCGCCGTGCTCGATCGCGAGCCAGCCGCCCGCTTGCAAACGCTCACGGGCGCCCGCGATAACGCTCTGGATCGCTTCCAGGCCGTCACGGCCTCCGTCAAGGGCGATCAAAGGCTCGAAGCGGATCTCGCCCGCGCGAAGGCGCGGGTCATCCGAGGCTACGTAAGGGGGATTCGCGACAATCAGATCAAACCGCCGCTCGGGCAACGCTCGGCACCAGTCTCCCCAGAGCAAGTTAATGCCGGAGATCCCCAGCGCTTCAGCATTGCGCCGCGCGACCACGAGGGCTTGGGGAGAAATATCGGTGGCGAACACTTCGAGCGCCGGAACTTCGCGCTTAAGGGCGAGCGCCACGGCGCCGCTGCCGGTCCCGAGATCCGCCACCGTCCGCAGGCCGTGGGTGTGAATCAGGGCGAGGGCGGTTTCGACCAGGTGCTCGGTTTCCGGACGCGGGATGAGGGTGTTTGGGTTAACCGTGATCTCGAACGACCAGAACCCATGCGATCCGGCCAAATAGGCGAGCGGAACGCCGCGGGCGCGCTCGTCGATGATCCGCCGATACCTTATTACGGCGCGCACCGGTAAGATGCGCTCGGGATAGGCGTAGAGATGGGCGCGGCTGGCGCCGAGGAGTTTAGCCAGCAACAACTCGGCGTCGAGCCGCGCCGAACTCGACGCGGCGAGCTTGCGCTCGGCCTCCGCGATGATGGACCCAATGGTTGGTGAGCGCGGCCGCTTCTGATTAAGCACCAGTAGCCGCCATCAACTCCGCCTGATGCTCGCTGATGAGCGGATCGATGACGAGGTCGATCTGTCCTTCAAGAATATCGTTAAGCTTATACAGGGTGAGATTGATGCGGTGATCGGTGAGCCGGCCTTGCGGAAAATTGTAGGTCCGGATGCGTTCGGACCGATCCCCGCTGCCGACCAGGATGCGGCGGCTCTCCGCTTGTTCCGCGCGCTGCCGTTCGCGCTCGGCGGACAGGAGCCTTGAACGCAGCAGGCCGAGCGCGCGGGCGCGGTTCTTATGCTGGGAGCGTTCTTCCTGGCACTCTACGACCAGCCCCGTCGGTAGGTGCGTGATGCGGATCGCGGAATCGGTTTTATTAACATGCTGTCCGCCGGCGCCCGACGCCCGGAACGTGTCAACGCGAAGATCGGAGGGTGAGATCTCGATGTCCGTGACCTCATCGGCTTCCGGCAGCACGGCGACCGTGCAAGCGGAGGTGTGTATGCGGCCTTGCGCCTCGGTCGCTGGCACCCGCTGCACCCGGTGCACCCCGGACTCGAATTTCAGTCTCGAGTACGCCCCCCGCCCGGCGACGCGGGCGATAATCTCCTTGTAACCCCCGCCCTCGGCGCGGCTGGCGCTGAGGATATCCATGCTCCATGACCTCAGTTCCGCGTAGCGCGTATACATCCTGAAGAGATCGCCCGCGAACAGCGCCGCCTCTCCGCCGCCGGTGCCCGCCCGCACCTCCAGGAAGATGTTGTTGTTATCCGCGGGGTCGCTCGGGAGCAAGTAGGCGTGAAGTTCCCGTTCGAGCCGCGTGTCCTTTGCCGTGGCCTCCTTCAGTTCTTCCGCGGCCAGGGCCCGCAGATCGGGATCACCATCGTTAAGTATCTCCTTGGCTGCCTCGATCGCCTTGCGGTTTTGCAGATGCTCGCCGAAACACGACACCACCGGGCTCAGCTCGGCATGTTCCCGCCCAAGCGCTCTGAAAGCCGCTTGATCGGTGATCACCCGTTGATCGGCAAGCAGGTGATCTAACTCTGACAGCCTGTCGCGCAGCCGTTCGAGTTTTATGCGCAAAGAATCCTTCATCGGCGGATGGGCACTGAAATAAAAATATCTTACTCCAGTTGCCGCCGGGCGGCCTAGCCCGCATTTCTCACCAATGTGTGGATACATGGGCTAAAGGCATTGATGAGGACATCAGAAAA
>JALZJW010000140.1 GCA_030859565.1 Pseudomonadota bacterium | reverse complement strand
CGCACCGCGCAGTGGTGCGACGCTGCGGACGCAGGACGAATCGCGGCACCAATAGCTTGTCGCGTCATGCGAGTGCATTTCGGGGACAGGACGGCCGAAATGCATCACGAGCATAGCGACACGCCAGACACCCTGCCTTGGCGTTATTCGCCGCCGTCTCAAATGCCTGCCGATCTGCTCCCGGTATTTTCGCCGTCACCTCCAGATGGACGGCCGTAATGGTGAATCCCGCCTCGGTCTTATCCAGAGTCACGCTGGCCGTGGTGCGAATGCTCTCGGCTGTCATGCCGGCATCTCCCAACTGAGCAGAGAGCCATCGAGAAACAGCCCGCATGTGCGGCGGCAATCAACTCTTCCGGATTGGTGCCAACTCCCTGCTCGAAGCGCGTACTGAAGGAGTACTGAGTGTCTGACAAAACACCGCTATCGGTCGAAATACTGCCTTTCCCGTCCTTGAGACCACCCTTCCATACTGCTGAAGCTTTACGTTTCATTATTCCTCCTCCTGCTATCTATCGTTACTTCGTGCAAAAGCAATGGCCACATCGGCATTTGATGGGGTTTCAGTGATGGCGCTAATTCTATTCTAACCACCGGCCTGGAGCGTCACGGTGAGCTCGGTCTTGCCGCTCTCGCGCAGCACCGTTACCCGCACCGCATCGCCCACCCGAAAATCGTCGAGCCGCCCGAGCAATTTCGCGACGCTGTCGACCGGCTTGTCATCCAAAGAAACGATGATGTCGCCGGGGGTAATGCCCTCGGCATCGATGCGAGCACCCTGCATGCCGGCTGCCTCGGCGGCCGAGCCCGGCATGACCCTGAGCACGAGCACGCCTTCGACGCCCAGCTTCTGCGTCACCTGGCGGTTCAGGTCCTCGTCCACCTCGATCCCGAGCGCGGGACGCACGTACTTGCCGCTCGCGATGAGCTCCGGCACGACGCGGTTCACGGTATCCACCGGCACGGCGAAGCCTATCCCGGCGAAGGTCCCGGAGGGACTGAAGATGGCCGTGTTGATCCCGATAAGCCGGCCAGCGGAATCGAGCAAGGGGCCGCCGGAGTTGCCGGGGTTGATAGCGGCGTCGGTCTGGATCAGGTGCTCGATGACGCCGCCCTGGTCGGAGGGCAGGGAGCGGTCAAGCGCCGAGACGACCCCGGTCGTCAAGGTCCAGTCAAGGCCGAAGGGGTTGCCGATGGCGAACACCTTCTGCCCAACCTTGAGGTTCTGGCTCGTTCCGAGGAGCACGGGCGGCGGGCGGTTTAAGGCCACCCCGATGCGCAGCACCGCGAGGTCATGGGCGGGGCTTGCGCCCACGAGCCCCGCACTGTGTTCGCGCCCGTCGCTCAACCTTACCTGCGCCCCCGAGGCGCCCGCCATCACATGGTAGTTGGTCACTACGTGCCCGCGCTCGTCCCAGATGAAGCCCGAGCCCGTGCCTTTCGGGATGGTGAAGATGTTGCGCGTCCAGAGGTCCATCACCCGTTCGCGGGTCGTGATATAGACGACCGAGCCTTTGGCCTTCTCGAAGATCTCGATCGTTGTCTTCTCCTCGGCGGCTAGATCGCCGCGCGGGGTGACCACCCGCGGTGTCGCGTCCACGCCCAAGATCGTCCGCTCGATCGAGGGAAAAGCTTGCCAGAGGACGAGCAGAGCGGCCGCGGCGACAGCAACCCAGAGAAGACGGGAGAGGAATGGGTCTCGGCTAGTGTTCATGGCGCATCTCGGTTTTCACCTTGCCGCGGAACACCCAGTACGACCAGCCGGTGTACATCAAGATGATCGGCAGCAAGAACAGTGTACCGATAAGCAGAAACGCCTGCGACTGCGGCGCGGCGGCTGCGTCCCACAGCGTGATCGCCGGCGGCACGATGTACGGGAAGAGGCTGATCGCAAGCCCGAGATAGCACATCGCGAACAATCCCATCGCGGCGAGGAACGGCGCGGCGTCGCGCCCGCGCGCAAGGGACCGCCACAGCCACCAGGCGATCGCTGCGGTTGCGATCGGCACCGGGGCGAAGAACGCGAGGTTGGGCCACGAAAACCAGCGCGCGGCGATCCTCGTGTCGAGGAACGGCGTCCAGAGACTCACCATTCCGATGAAGGCGAGCGTACCGAAAAGTCCCACCCGTGCTTTCGTGCGCGCCCAGTCCTGTAGCGTGCCTTCGGTCTTCATCACCAGCCACGTTGCGCCGAGCAAGAGATAGCCGAAGACGAGCCCGACGCCCACCGCGAGCACGAAGGGGTGCACCCAGTCCCAGCTCGTCCCGGCGTACTGCCGTCCGCTCACCGCGAATCCCAGCACGAACTTTCCAAGCACGCAGCCCTGGGCGAAGGTCGCGATGAGCGAGCCCCAGAAGAATGCATGGTCCCATCGCTTGGTGATCATACGCGTGCCTGGCCGGAGCTCGAAGGCGACGCCGCGGAAGACGAGGCCCAGCACCATCGCGAGGAGCGGGAAGTAGAGCGCCGGGAAGATGATCGCGAAGGCGAGCGGGAATGCCGCGAACAGCGCCAATCCTCCGAGCACGAGCCAGGTTTCGTTTCCGTCCCAAATGGGCGCCACCGAGGCCATCATCAGATCGCGCGCGCGATCGCCGGGCGCGAAGGGGAAGAGGATCCCGACGCCGAGATCGAAGCCGTCGAGCAGTACATACATGAACACCCCGAAGGCGAGGATGACAGTCCAGATGGGCACGAGATCGAGGGCCATGATGGAATCTTCCGTCTCAAATGTTGGACAAAACCACTTCAACAACTTCATCTGCCTCAGCAGGCAGAGAAGTCCCTTCTCCCTTCGGGAGAAGGCTAGGATGAGGGGATACAATCAAACAGTTGCGTCGATTTCTGACCCCTCACCCTATCCAGGAACCTGCCTTAACCCGGGTGATCTTTACCCGTTTCGTCACCCTAGCGAAAAGCTGGGGTCCAGTGCAGCGCCCGAAAAGCCGCTATGGATTCCAGCTTTCGCTGGAATGACGGAGCCCCCCGAGGATACTGCGGGGTTCCGGGGCGCAATTCGCGGCCACCACGCGGCCGGGTGGTCGCTCCCAGGGGACAGGGAACAAGTAGTCAAAATGCATAAATCTCAAAAATATGTTTGCCTTGGTCTCACTCAGACGCCGCCGACAGCGGCCGGGCGGGGCGTTGTTCGGGCCGCAGCTCCTGCCTCTCGGGCGGTTCCGGGAGACCTTGCCGCACCAGCCGCACGAAGTAGTTAAGGCCGGCGCCGAAGACGACGATGTACACCGCAATGTAGGTGAGGAGCGACGCCAGGACTTCGCCGCCCGTGAGCGTCGGTGTCACCGCGTCCGCGGTGCGCAGGTGTCCGTAGACCACGTAGGGCTGCCGGCCGACCTCGGTCGTGATCCAGCCGGCAGTCACGGCGACATAGCCGGCCGGGATCGCCCAGGTGGTTGCGCGCAGGAACGCCGGGCTGGCGAAGAGCCGCCTGCGCCAGGCGAGCCACCACGCCCAGGCCGTGAGCGCGAACATGATTGCCCACATGCCGACCATCACCCGGAAGCCGAAGAACACCGGCACCACCGGCGGGCGGTCCGCAGGCAGAAAGTCCTTGAGCCCGCGAACCACGCCGTCCCAACTGTGGGTAAGATAGAGGCTCCCGAGCTTCGGGATCGACAGCTCGGCGCGGTTCCTCTCGGCAGTTTCATCGGGAAGCGCAAACAGCACCGCCGGCGCTCCCGCGCGCGTCTCCCACAGGCTCTCTATTGCCGCCGTTTTCTGCGGCTGATGCTCGAGCGTATTCAACCCGTGCAGATCGCCGAGCAACGCCTGCGCGGGCACCAGCATTGAGGCGAGGATCACGCCCATCGCGATCATAACCTTCGCCTCCTCGAGGAAGCGGCCGTGCCGCAGATACCAGGCCGCGACCCCGATCACCGTGAACGCGGTCGTGAGATAGACGGCGGTCACGGTGTGCAGGAACCGGTACGGGAACGACGGGTTGAAGATGACCGCCAGCCAATCGGTCGGGACGAACCGTCCGTCGATGATCTCGAAGCCGGCGGGCGTCTGCATCCAACTGTTCGCCGCCAGGATCCAGAAGGCGCTGAGGAGCGTCCCGATCGCGACCATCAGCGCGGAGAAGAAGTGCGCCCACTGCGGGACGAGCTTCCGCCCGAAGAGCAGCACACCGAGGAACCCGGCCTCGAGGAAGAACGCCATCAGGGCCTCGTAGGCCATGAGCGGGCCGACGATGTTCGCGGTGGCGTCGGAGTAGCGGCTCCAGTTGGCGCCGAGCTGGTAGGGCAAGACGATCCCCGATACCACCCCCATGCCGAACGCCACGGCAAAGATCCGAATCCAAAAGGTCGAGATCCGGAGATAGATCTGCTTCTTGGTCGCCAGGAGCAGCCCTTCCAGGACCGCGATGTAGGACGCTAACCCGATCGTGAACGCCGGCAGCAGAAAGTGAAAGGCGACGACGAAGGCGAATTGGATGCGCGAAAGAATAACGGGATCTAAACTCATCGGCATCTCCCTCTAAGCTCAACGTAGTTCAGACGAACGTCCCCAGCCAGGCAAAGTCTCTTGCATCACTCATTCTCGCGACGCCCGGCGACTTGATTGGGTGTGATCGTCGCTGCCCTCGCGCCAAACCGGCAGGTCACATAGTACACCAGCGCGGCAATGTCCGCATCGGAATGGCGGGCGATGCCGTACGACCCGGTCAGTCTCGCACCCAGTCTTCGACCACGCACCGTGGGAGGTGCGGTGTCTCCGTCAGCGGCGGGTGCCGGCGCCCGGTCAATACCGCATGACAGACCCGCAAGGTCTCGATCACCAGCACCCAGGTGGTGACGAGGAACAACACCGTCAAGGCGGCGTCCAGTTGGTCATTGAAGATAAGCTGCGGCGCCTGCTCTGCTTTGTCGGGGGCTAGCAAGCCGCGGCTCAATCGCTCACCGAGCTCGCGCGCATGCGCGAGGAACCCGACCCGCGGCTCGGGGCTGAAAAGCTTTTCCCAAGCCGCGGCGCTTGTCACGGTGACCAGCCATGCGAGAGGCAGCGCGGTCACCCACGCGTACCGCGCCCGTCCGGACTTAACCAAGATAGTAGTCGCGACGCAAAGCGCGATCGCGGCCAGCATTTGATTCGAGATCCCGAAGAGCGGCCAGAGACTATTGATGCCCCCGAGGGGGTCAATCGTGCCGATATACAGGAAATAGCCCCAGCCGCCGACCACGAGCGCGCTCGCCAGACAGACACTCGGATACCAACTGGTCCGCCCTAAGGCCGGAATGAGGTTCCCCAGGAGGTCTTGGAGCATGAAGCGCGCGACACGGGTACCCGCGTCCAAGGTGGTCAAGATAAATAGCGCTTCAAACATGATCGCGAAGTGATACCACACGGCCAGAAGACCGCCACCGAAGGCGCTGGAAAAAATGCTGGCCATGCCTACGGCCAAGGACGGGGCGCCGCCGGTGCGCGCGAACAGCGTCGCTTCCCCCATCGCCGCCGCCAGCGATTCCATTTGTTCCACCGTCACGGGAAAACCCCAGCTCGTGATCTTGGCCACGGCTTCGGCCGCCTCCGCCCCGACGACACCCGCCGGGCTATTGATGGCGAAATACACCCCGGGCTCCAATACGGTGGCCGCCACCATCGCCATGATCCCGACGAACGATTCCATCATCATCGCGCCGTAGCCGATGAAACGCACATCCCGCTCGTTGGTGAGGAGCTTCGGCGTGGTCCCCGAGGCGACAAGTGAGTGAAACCCCGAGATGGCGCCGCAGGCGATCGTGATAAAGACAAAAGGGAACAGCTTGCCACCGAAGATGGGGCCCGTGCCATCGATAAATTGCGTGAGCGCAGGCATCTTGACCTCGGGCTGGAGCACCACGATCGCCACGGCCAGCGCCGCGATGGTTCCGATCTTCATAAACGTCGATAAGTAATCGCGCGGCGCGAGCAACAGCCAGACCGGAAGAACCGAGGCCGCAAAGCCGTAAGCAATGACCATGAGTGCCAGGCTCGGAGCGTCGTAATCGAACCAAGCGCGTAGCCAGGGCTGTGCGTCGATCCAGCCTCCGCCCAGGACCGCTAGCACCAGCAAGATCACACCGAGGCAGGTCCCTTCGAGCACGCGTCCGGGCCGGATCCCGCGCATATAAGCGCCCATCACCAAGGCAATCGGGATCGTCGCGGCGACGGTGCTGGTGGCCCACGGGCTATGTTTCATCGCATTGACGACGACCAGCCCGAGCACGGCGATGAGAATAATCATGATGGCCATGACTCCCGCGAGCGCCACCGCTCCGCCAACCGGTCCAAGCTCATCGCGCGCCATCTGTCCGAGCGAGCGCCCGTCGCGCCGGGTGGAGAAAAGCAAGATCACGAAATCCTGTACGCAGCCCCCGAGCACCGCTCCCACCAAAATCCATAAGGTACCGGGCAGGTAACCGAACTGGGCCGCTAGAGTCGGCCCGATGAGGGGGCCCGGACCCGCGATGGCCGCAAAGTGGTGCCCGAAAACGATCCATTTATGTGTGGGGACAAAGTCGCGGCCATCGTTAAGCCGTTCAGCCGGAGTAGCACGAGTGCCATCCAAAGCCAGCACCTGGGCGGCGATAAAGGCGCTGTAAAAGCGGTAGCCTAATGCGTAAATGCATAGTGCGGCGACGATAAACCAAAGGCCGTTGATGGTTTCTCCTCGATGCAGCGCGATGGCGCCCACCGCGCTCGCCCCGAGTATGGAAACTCCCAGCCACAGGCATGCCTGCAATATCACACGCGCGGATGGTGTACGGTCGCGATTCTTTTTCTGGGTCATGAGCTTCAGCGGTTTAGTCGCCGCAGGCGTGCCGTTAGGAACGCTGCCCCAAAACCGCGATGAGATAAGCAGCGTAGAGGCTACCGTTAATAATGGCGAGCTGCCAGACGTAGAGCTTCCCCACCCGGACTGCCAGCCTCAGCCATAGGGCCGCGACGACGGTGACGAGCATCCCCGTGAATACCTCCAGGCGCAAATCCCAGGGTGTCAACAGGATACCGATGGCCGGAAGAATCGTACCCTGAAACACCATTGCGCCCGTGATGTTTCCGAACGCCAGTGTGTCTTTGTTGCGGCGGATCCAGAGAATGCTGTTCACCTTCTCGGGAAGCTCGGTCGCGATCGGGATGATCAAAAGCGACAGCAGCAGCGCTGAAACGCCGATCTCGCGCGCCACGTGATCTACATTATGAATAAACCCTTCCGCGCCGGCGACCAATAACCCGAGCCCCATAGCGATCTGAAATAACATGACCAGCATGTGGTCGGGCAACCCGAGCCGGCACAGATACATGTCCGTATGCGCCTGCGTACCGTGGCCATCCATAACCAATTGCGCCGACACCCGTAGCGTCAACATGACATAGACGAAATAAACGAGCACCAGGATCAGGCCCAGAAAAACCTTCAAAGTGACGAAATAGTGGGGTTCCCGGGGGATAAAAAGCGCCCCCGCAGCGATGCCGAAGGCCAGCAAAAAGAAATTTAAGTCCCGTGCGAGCCCGGTTTTTTCGGGCGTGAGCCCCCCTTTAAACCCGCGCTGCCGGACGACCGACCAGCCCATCAGGCATAAGGACAGTGTGGAGAGCATCAGCGGTGCGCCGATGATCGCCCCGACTCCTATCTCTTCGTTGACGTCCGTATCTTCAGTCCCGGCAAAGATAGCGAGAATGGGGACCATGCTCTCCGGCATGGCGGTGCCGACAGCGGCAAACAGCGAGCCCGTGACTCCTTCGGAGATTTTCAGTTTTTCACCCAGATGTTCCAACGCATTGGTGAAAATCCCGGCTGCCAGGAGAATAACCAACAGCATGCCCACTAGTTCCACGTATATCATGACCTCTACCATTCCCCCTTGCGGATTTCAAACGGTGGTGACGGGCGGCGATGGCTACCGGTAACACGAGACGCCGCTATAAGCGACAGCATAGCGATAACGAGATGAGTTTTCAGCCGCTTGACAAACGAACGCCGGCCGAGTGCGCCTTATAACGCGGTTAACGCGGTTACCGTGGCGCGGGGCATTGAACTTTGTCAGACGCTCAAGGTCGGAGTAGGAAAATTCGCCGTGATGACCGCATTGCGAGCCCATATACACTGATAATTACGCACCGCTACTATCCTGACGAACCCGCTTTTGGCATATGCGAGTCTCCTTCTGCGGTGCTTATGCTCATAAAGAACATTCCAGAATTTGACCGATGCAGCACCGGCCGTGGTACGCGGGCAACGAATACCACTTGACGGCGTTCATGGAAGAATGCGGGGGAAGCGCAGTCTGATACTGCGCATACGTTGAACGGCCCGCTATCGAACAGGATTTCAATAGCGGGCCGGCTTATCTATCCACCATCAGGAGACCATCGTATGAAAAATACCAAGGGCATTTTATTGGCCACCGCTGCCGCGGCGTTATTCGCGAGCCATCCCATACTGGCGGAAGACGTCCACCCCGTCGCCGAAGGTAAGGTAAGATGCGGCGGCGTTAACGCGTGCAAAGGCACCTCGGAGTGCAATACCAAAGCCGATCTTAACGCCTGTAAAGGAAAAAACGCGTGCTCCGGACAAGGCTGGGTATCCATGACCAAAGAGGAGTGCGAGACTAAAGGCGGCAAAGTAGCCGAATAAGCGCCAGAGAGGTTGAGGCGGGGCGGTTCCGCCCCGCCTGTCCAATGCTCCCCATTTCGGAAAAGCGATTTCCGGCACTCGGTTTTGGCCTCGGTCTCCGCAAGGAGCATTACGAAGCCGTCCTCGCCGGCCAGCCACCGCTCGGGTGGTTCGAAATAGTCTCTGAAAACTATATGGTAGCCGGCGGCAAGCCCCTCGATCACCTCGAACGCATCCGCGCCGATTATCCGATCGTGATGCACGGCGTCTCGCTTTCCATCGGCGGGACGGATCCGCTCGATGTGGGCTACCTCAAACAACTCAAGACCTTGGCCGATCGCATCGAGCCCGCCTGGATTTCCGATCATCTGTGCTGGACCGGTGTGAAACCCGTTAACCTGCACGATTTAATGCCCTTGCCTTACACCGCCGAAGCTATGCATCATGTCGCCGGGCGCGTGCGCCGGGTTCAAGAGTACCTGGGACGGCGGATCCTGTTGGAAAACGTGTCGAGCTACCTCGACTACCGCGCCTCGGAAATGCCGGAATGGGAATTTCTTGCAGCCCTCGCCGAGGAATCCGATTGCCTGCTCCTGCTCGACATCAACAACGTGTACGTCAGCGCTTGCAACCATGCATTCGATGCGTACACGTACATCGAACACCTGCCACTCACCCGGGTGCAGCAATTTCATCTCGCCGGTCACCGTGATCATGGAGCCTACCGCATCGATACTCACGACGAGCCCATAATCGATCCCGTGTGGGACCTTTATGCCAGGGCGATTACGCTTTTTGGCAAGGTGTCTACCATGATCGAGCGCGATGATAAAATTCCCCCGTTCGAGGACTTGCTTGCGGAGCTGGCGCAGGCTGAACGGATCGCCACGCAGACCCTCCCGCCGCACGATTCCTCGGAGTTTGTGAAAAAATCTACTGCGCTCGGGATCTAGCGTTCCGGCGGTGCTCGGAATCCTCATGTATTTCAACATACACTCCGGTTCCTGCGCTCCGGCGGAACGCGACCTCCCTTCGCTCGCGACGA
>JALZJW010000139.1 GCA_030859565.1 Pseudomonadota bacterium | reverse complement strand
ACACCGGCGTCCTCACCCTGACTAACAGCACCGTCTCGGGCAATAGCGCTGGCCGCTTTGGCGGTGGCGTGTTTAACAACGTCGGCACCCTCACACTGACCAACAGCACCGTCTCGGGCAATAGCGCCGAGACCTACGATAGCGGTGGCGTGTTAAACACCGGCACCCTCACCCTGGCCCGTACGCTAGTCTCCGGCAACACCAGCCCCACCGGGCCTGAGATAGGGGACTATGGTACTATCACCGCCAACAACTACAACCTCTTTGGCCACGACGGGGACGCCGGGGTGTTCGGCTTCAGCCCCGGCTCCACCGACCTGGTGCCGAGCGAAAGCCTTGGCGCCATCCTCAATGCCACGCTCGCCAACAACGGCGGGCCGACGCGGACCCATGCCCTGGCCGCCGGCAGCCCGGCCATCGATGCCAGCCCGGACGATGCTGACTGTGCGCCGACCGACCAGCGCGGGGTCCGCCGCCCGCAACGGGCGGCCTGCGACATCGGCGCCTTCGAGGTCTCACGCCAATCGCCCTGCGACACGGCCAGCCCGACCCACGGCTGCACTGTCAACGGCGTGCCGAATCGGGTGTGTCGCGGCACCTCGGGCAAAGACCGAATTGTGGGAACGAAACGCAACGATCGCATCTTCGGGCGCGGCGGTGCCGATGGCCTCATCGGGAACAAAGGCGATGATCTTCTCTGCGGCGGGGACGGCAACGACACCTTGTTCGGTAACGGCGGGTCCGACCGGCTGTTCGGAAACAGGGGGAACGACAAGCTCAAGGGCGGATCGGGGCCGGACACCCCGAACGGCGGCAGCGGCGCGGATAGGCTCAACGGCGGTCGCGGCATCGACACCTGTAAGGGCGGCAGCGGTACCGATACCGGGGTCAACTGTGAGACGGAGATCAACATCCCATAGTAATTGTTGGGAGAGACGCCCAGGACGCGGCACTGCGTGGCCACGGCATAGTCCGCCTGATTTGCCTTCACGAACTCGAATCCTTCAACGGGATCGAGCCGGTCTCCCGCGCGAACCACAAGCGCGGGGCGGTCGACGAGTTCACGTTCCGATTCAACCGACGCAAGTCCCGCAGCCGTGCCAAACTCTTCTATCGACTGGTTCAGCAGGCCGTGGCCACGCCTCCGGTGCGGTATGAAGGTCTGGTTCGGCGAGACCGCTGCGAAACCACAACCGGTTGAGGTTACCTGAATCACATGGATAGCCCTCTGCTGTAAAACCCGCACCTGCAATCCGAACGCGAAGCGATGTATGGGATGCTGGCGCAACGCTTGGGACTGCGACGTCGGTGGTCAGCGATCGGCCGAGCGGCGTCATCGTCGCCGAGTGCAATCGCAACCGGTTCCGGTGCGTGGCGGGCACCGAGCTGCGTGAAGTTCTCCCCCAAGTAGCCAGTTGCAAATAGCCCGGTCTTGGGCCTGCCCTGGTGCTCAGCGCGCGTTGCGCGACGAGCACCAGGGCGTCAGCACTACGTCGCTCCGCCGATCAGGCGGGCTCGATCAGAACGGCGCGCGCGTCGCTTCGAACCTCGACGTCAAAGGTCACGCCACTGAACTCGTACCAAATCTCCGGCAGGCCGCCGGCGCTCGGACGAATGCTTTTCTCGATCGCCGACTCCTCGGAGGCCTCGAAGCCGGGAGCGAACCTGCGCACCGCCTCGCGCACGTTCCCCGGCACTTTGTGCCGCGAGATCTCGATCTCCAGCTCCACGAGCACCGCATCGGCTTGAATGTCGGCCTCGAGCAGCGTGCCATCGGAAGCGTGACCCTTGACCTCGTAGATGGCCACGATTTCGTCGGCGTCGACCTGCGCGCCCGTGAGCACGGCTCGGCCGTCATATTCCTTGAACGCGACTCGGGCCGCGTGCAACACGAGCGGCGGAACGTCCGCCAGATCAACTGGCGTGGATCCCGCAGTGGGGGCCTCGGCCACGCCGAGGTCGTTGGCTTTCACACTTTCGACGGCATGAGCCGTGGCGAAGGGAAGACTCGCAGTCAGCGCCACGGAAGATAACGCAAGAGATAATTTGGATTTCATCGGATGGGACTCCTTTAGTATTAACGAGAGATGCGGAATTTACCTGTTCCGAATGACATTATCGCGGCATTCGAATTACGGCAGCGGGATTGTGCAGGGGCGTGATGAAGAGTTGATGACCGGACGAAGAAGATTGCGTGACGGGGCAGGTCCGGCTGGAGGGGTAGGTCGGACCAGCAGCAGGGAGGTGCCGATCCACGCCAGCGGTCCCAAAGCGCACCTCGTGCGTGGCGCATGGAACAGACCTGGATCTATCACGTGATGAAGGAAAGCTTTCCGCTTCTGAGCGGGCTCGACGTCATATTTGGGCTCCTCGGGTGGCTGCGTTGCTGCGGACTACGATCGCCTACCGCCATCCCTAAAATCGCCAGCGATAAGTTAAGGCCGCGTTGATGCCTGCATTAAAAATCCCTGAGCCATGAGTTTTGTATTTCTTGTCGGCGAGATTTTCTACACCAACGATGATTTCGTGCTGCCGTGCGAGCTTATACCCGGCGCGTAGATCGAAGACCACGTAGCCGGGGGTACCATCCGGTCCGATGCGTGGGTCGCTGATATCGCCGGGTGCCAATCGCTTTTGATGATCGGCCCAGACGACAGCAAATTCGCTCCAGAGGTTCGGGTCATGCGCGTAGCGCAGGCGCGCATTGCCATTGAGCGGCGGAATGCGCCGCAAAGGCTCTTCGGTGTCGGAATCCGTGCCCTCGGTCCAAGCTAGCGCCGTTTCCAAGCGCCAGTGATCATTGAAGCGGTACTCCAGAATAATTTCCACCCCCTGGATCTCCGCGTTGCTTAGATTACGGCGCTGGAGGATTGGATTGCCATTGGGCTGACGTCCTACCGTCATGCGATCAATGAAGCCCTCGTAGTCACTGTGAAAATAGTAGGCTTCGGCCGCGATGCGCCCGGAGAAGTACTTTAGCCCAATCTCTTGGTTGACCGATTCCTCTGGCTTAAGATTAGTGTTGGGAATTTCGTTAAAGAAGTCCACGCGGCCGAAAAAGTCCTCGATATTCGGTGCGCGGAAGCCCCACGCCACGCCGCCGATCAGGTTGAGCGCGGGGCTCAGACGAACTAGCAGGTTCAGGTTGCCGACGACCGCATCCGTCTCGAAACTCAAGCGCTGGTTTCCAAGTGTGCCTTCCGTGTCAAACCGGCTGTAGCGGACGCCAGCAATAGCATCTAGGCGGGAGCCGATGCTGGCCTCGTCCTGGAGATACCAGCCCCAGCTTTGATAAGACGTGCCATCAGGGACGCCTGGCGCGATCTCGGCAGCGCGGCCGCTAGGCAAATCGAATCGGCGCTTACGGGTGTCATAGTGGTCTCGATAGAAGTCGAAGCCATAGGTCAAGGAATGGTCATCGCCAAGGCGATTGTTCAACTGCAGCGCAGCGCCAAAGGTTTTGACGTCCGTCAGCTCCAGAGTCTCGGTGAGGGGGGTGGCGCGGTCAATGATCTCTTCGCCTTCCCGTTGTCGATTATAGGAGAGGTTGACTTTGGCACCGTCGAAGATCGCGACGTCTTTACCGCGATATTCAAAGTAACCCAACGCCCGTTCTTGCGGCTCGTAGTTGAACTTAAGCCTGTCGCCCAATACCACCTCGTTGGTCTTGGGTACGTCGAATTGACGTGTATATTGCTGGGCAAGAATGAACTCGTGGTGGTCGCCAAGAAGGTAATTTAGCTTGAGGTCCGCGTGCGCTTCGTCGTAGGCGCTAGGGACTTGCGCACCAAGGTCGCCGCCACCGTTGAGATCATTGAAGATCTTGCCGGTGGCTCCGGCGATCACGCCGAGCTTGCCCCGGTTGGCTTCCACTTGGCCACGCAGCATACCGGCGTCCGCTGCGCTTTGGTATTGCCCGGCAAATAAGCCGCCCAAGTCTTGATGCTCTTCAAAATTCTTCCGGCGGCGTGTGATTATATTGATGGAGCCGCCTAACGCGTCGCTACCGTAGAGGACCGACGTGGGGCCACGCACGACCTCGATCCTTTCAATGATGTTTGGGTCGATGGTATTCAGATATTGGTGGGGCCCTGCCCGATAAAAGGAGTTGTTCGCGCGTACCCCATCGACGAGCAATAGAACTTGTTTGCCGGTCAAGCCGCGGATGAACGGCGAGCCGCCGCCGAGATTGCTCTTCTGGATGTAAACGCTGGGCATGTAACGAAACAGATCCGGTGTGGTCGCCTGGTTGGATTGCTCAATGCGGCGTGTGCCCAGCACGGCGACCGCCTGCGGCGTGTTAACCCGATCTCGCTCCGTACGGGTTGCCGTCACGACCAGCTCGGGAAGCTGGACAGGTTCTTCGGCCATGCTCAGGGGACTGGCCGTGGCGGCCGTGAGCGGTAGACATAGGTAGACGTGGAGGTCGTTACTCACCGGGTCGCGCGGAAAGACTTGCGGGCGCGGAGCCGGGACGGGCCGTTTTGACTCGCCCTGGCTTAGTTGAGAAGCCCGATCTAGTTCCGTCTACGGGGCAGACCCTCGGGTCCGATCACGGGCCGCGAGCGCCAGCGAAGCTCCCAAAAAAGCAGACATTGTTATCGACGCCAAAATCAAGAATCTCTTGCAAGCCTCTCAACGCATGGATATGGCTACGCTCCTCGTTACGGTCATTGTCCCCTCCCTCCCGCCACAAGTCCTCCATTATCTTCGCTGCAACCCTATCTGGCGCTTCGGTCCGTGAATCGACGGGAAGGAGGGGTCAGCGCGAAGGCTAGCGCGCCCAAGTTACACGACCATGACAGGTCGGTTACCATTCATCTGCCAATGAATCCCCGCATGCCTCGCATGGTCTACGGACGAAAAGAGCATAGCGCGCATTTTGCCGAGGCTTTCCGGCCCTCGAATACCTTTAACCAGATCGTCACTCCATTGAAATCTTTGGTTGCTATCGTTTATAGACACCTAGCGAAATAGAGGTGCGTTTCGACATTTAGACTTATTAGACTTAGGAGGGGTTTCATGAACGGTAGATACAGACAGTATAAGCTGGCACGCGCCGTCTCGATGGCGGCCTTGCTTGGAACCGCCGTACTGTCGGCGTTCACACACGCCACCGCGGCCGCCCCGGTCAGGCCGGGTCATGCGATACTCCAGGGCGAAATCTTGCCGACTGGCAAACGCATCACGCCGGAGGCGGCACCCGGCGCCGTTTTTCAGTCACTCAACCCGGGTTTGCCAAACCGGCCGGATTTTCTGGCCGACCATGCCGTCGATACCGCCATCAGCCCGGACGGCAAAACGCTTTTGGTCCTGACGAGCGGCTACAACCGTAACAACGACGCCAGCGGCAGCCGCGTCGCCTCCGAATCCAACGAATACGTGTTCGTCTTCGATATCAGCGGCGTGGCACCGGTGCAGATACAGGCCGTACAAGTGGCGAACACCTTCAACGGCATCGCCTGGAACCCCAATGGCAACGAGTTCTATGTGTCCGGCGGCGTTGATGACAACGTGCACGTGTATAAAAAAAGCGGTGCTACCTGGGCGGAAAGCATACCTTCGATCGGGCTTGATCACGGTAATATCGGGGTAGGTGTGGGCGTAAGACCGATGGCGGCTGGACTCGCCGTCAATGCGAGCGGCACCCAGATCTTGGTAGCGAACTACTTCAACGACTCCGTCAGCCTGATCGAGCTGACGAGCCGTGCCAAGGTAGGGGAACTCGACTTGCGGCCCGGGAAGAACGGCGGCGAGCCAGGCACCCCGGGCGGAACCTATCCGATCGCGGTGGCCTTCAAGGGTGACGGCAAGGCTTATGTTTCTGCGCAACGCGACCGCGAGCTGGTCGTGGTGAGCGTAAGCGGCCCGCAGATGACGGTGCAAGGCCGCATCAAGACTCAGGGCCAGCCCACCAAAATGACCTTGAATACGCTTCAGGACCGTTTGTATGTCGCCAGCGACAACAGCGATACGGTGCTGGTGGTCGACACCGAGCGGGATCGGATCGCGGAGGAAATCCTGACGACGGCACCCGCGCAGGTTTTCCCGAAGGCGGAAAGATTCAAGGGCGCAAATCCCAATAACGTCGCCCTGTCGCCGGATGAACGCACGCTGTACGTTACGAATGGTGGCACAAATTCGGTGGCGGTGATCCAACTGGGCCGAAGCGGGGACCACGGCAAGCATGAACGTGGGCCGAGTAAGAGCCGCGTCATCGGTCTTATTCCGACCGGTTGGTACCCCAATGCAGTCAGCGTAAAGCCGGATGGCAATGCCTTGTATGTGGTCAACGGCAAGAGCAACACCGGTCCGAATCCCGCGGGATGTCGCGATACCACGTCCATCGGCTCGGATGCACAAAATGCGTGCAGGGCGGCTAACCAATATGTCTGGCAGTTGGAAAAGGCCGGTTTCCTGACCCTGCCCCTACCGGACGGAAAGGACCTGGCCCGTTTGACCTGGCAGGTGGCGTACAACAACGACTTCCCGACGGCTCAGGAGCACGCGAAGTGGGCGGACACCATGGCGTTCCTGCGCCGCCGCATCAAGCACGTGATCTATGTGGTGAAGGAGAACCGGACCTATGATCAGGTGCACGGTGACTTCCCCACGGGTAACGGCGACCCCAGCCTCGCCATCCTGTCGCCCTATAGTCCCAACCACAACAAGATCGCCGGCCAGTTCGTGCTGCTGGATAACTTCTACGACAGCGGCGAAACTTCCGGAGTGGGTTGGAACTGGACGACGGCGGCGCGCACCAATGACCACGTCGAGAAGACCCAGCCGCCGAATTACGCCGGGCGGGGCCTCAGCTACGACTGGGAGGGGGCCAACCGCAACTTCCCGGTTTCCTTCACGCCGGAGGAACGTCAAGCCTTCGGATTCACCGATCCGGATATGCTGGCGGGAACCGCCGACGTGGCCGCGCCGGACAGCCGCGACGGTGAAGCGGGCACGGGCTACCTGTGGGACGCGGCGCTTCGAGCAGGGCTCACCATTCGTAACTATGGCTTCTTCGTGGAGAATATCCCCGGCGCCCCGGTGGTCGACCAGCCCTTCGCGCAAGGGATTAAACAAGCCGTCGCGTTGAAGCGGGCCTTGGCGCCGCACACGGACGAGTACTTCCGTGGTTATGACCAGAACAACTCGGACTTCTATCTTTTTAGGGAGTGGGAGCGTGAGTTCGATGGCTACGTGGCGGATGGCAAGCTGCCTAACCTCTCCTTGGTCCGCCTGCCCCATGATCACTTTGGGAGCTTTGGCACGGCGAGTTTCGGCGTCAACACGGTCGAGACCCAGATGGCGGACAATGACTATGCCGTGGGCCGGCTGGTGGAAAAAGTCGCCAAGAGCCCGTACAAGAACAAGACGCTCATCTTTATCATTGAAGACGATGCCCAGGACGGCGGCGATCACGTCGATGCCCATCGGAGCATCGCCTATATTGTCGGACCGTACGTTAAGCGCGGCGCGCTGGTGTCGACCCATTACACCACGGTCAGTATGCTGCGCACCATCGAGGAGGTGCTGGGTATAAAGCCCCTAGGCATCAACGATGGGCTGACCGCCCCTATGGCGGATTTGTTTAACAAACGGCAGAGGTCTTGGGACTATCAGGCGGTCGTGCCGCAGATACTTTACAGCACCCAGCTCGATTTGCCGCCGCAGGACCAGGCCGAGGTCGCCGCCGCACGGACGCCTTGCCACGGGACTCCTAAGCGGGATGGGGCCTATTGGGCGGTAGCGATGCGTGGGCAAGACTTCTCGGTCGAGGATCGCCTTGACGTTGCGGCCTTCAACCGCGCGCTGTGGACCGGTCTCCAGGGCGCTAAGGTACCTTATCCTACGCGGAGAGACGGCCTCGATCTGAGAGAAAACCGTGCAGCGCTTCTGAAGAAACACGCCTTGAGGGTCAAGGCACAGTGCAGCTCGCAGGTCGCGCGGGTTGAGTAGCCGGCGTTAGCGAAGAAACACGCCTTGCTGCCCTTAGCCGGTCTTCTTGAGAAACCAACAGCGGAGAACCCCTGATGAACCTCAGCAGCTTAAGACGCAACACGCTCGCAACGACGCTTTCGGGCGCCACGATTTTCCTGAGCGCCACCGTCGCCGCTGCCCCGGCGCTAGCGCCTGTCACCCATGGGGTGGCGGCTGGCGATGTCACCACCGAGAGCGCCGTGATCTGGTCGCGCACCGATCAACCAGCGTACATGCACGTACTCGTTGACGGTAGGCGTAATGACAGTGGCGCGCACGAGGTAGTCAAGGTCAATGCCGATGGCGATTACACCGGCAAAGTCCGGGTCACGGGATTGAAAGCGGGCCGGGACTATGGCTACAAGGTCTGGTTCAGCACCTCGAAGGCAGGGAGGCCGGGTGTGAACGGAGCCGCTGAAGGACACTTCCACACACCGCCCGCAAATAAGGATGCCGAAGCTGTGGTGTTTGGTTGGGGCGGCGATCTGGCGGGGCAAAACGTCTGCCGTGATGCCGTGGAAGGCTTTCCGATCTTCAAGGCCATGAATGCCACAGAGATGGATTTCTTCATCGGTCTCGGTGACATGATCTACGCCGATGGGGTCTGCAACCCTACCGGTCTTTACGGCAACGCCCAGGTGTCTGGTCAGTTCCTTCAGGCCGCCAACATGGCGGATTACTGGGGGCACTGGCGCTACAACCGCGAAGACGAAGGGTACCGGAGCTTGCTGGCTAGCATGCCCTATTACGCCATCTGGGACGACCATGAAGTCGTCAACGATTTTGGGCCGCTGCACGACACCCGCACCACCCCGCCCTACACCCCCGGCGTGCACCTGCTGCCCATGGGTCTCAAGGCGATGCTGGACTACAACCCCATACTCCCGGCCGGCAATACGCCGGAACGCCTCTACCGCAACATCCGTTGGGGTAAGAACGTAGAGATGTTCATCCTGGATACCCGTCAGTACCGGGACGCCAACTTTGTCGCGGACAGCGCCAAGAGCCCCAAGACCATGCTGGGTCGCGAACAGGTCGTCTGGTTGAAGGATGCGCTGAAGAAATCCAATGCGACCTGGAAGGTCATCGTCTCCAGCGTGCCGATGTCCATCCCCACCGGTTCCGCGGGTGCGGCCGGGCGCGACGGTTGGGCGAACTACCAGGAGACAGGCGGGTTCGAGTACGAATTGACGGACATCCTGCGCTACATGCAGCAGAACGGCATGTACAACGTGGTGTGGATCACCACGGATGTGCACTTCTCCGAGGTCTTCCGCTACACCCCGTTTCAGGACGATCCGGCCCCGTTTCAGGACGATCCGGCGTTCCAGGTCCATGAGATCGTGACCGGGCCGATCAACGCCGGGATCTTTCCGAACGCCGCCTTCGACCCGACCCTCGGCACGGTATCTTTGTTCCGTTTCCCCACGACGACCCCCGCTAATTACGAGGAGGCCAAGCAGATGTTCAATTTTGGTCTTATAGAAATCGCGGACGACGGCACGCTCGTCGCCTCGATCAACGGCATCGACGGCGCGGCCTGGTACGAGTTGCGACTCCCTCCGCACTGAAATCACGTTTTCGAAACAGGGTATCGGCCACATACCCATCGATCCCGTCCTCGAATAAGCGCTTCATATTGGCCTCCGTGTGAAACCCCGCATCGGCCGTGAGCTTGGTGTCCTCGAAGAGGTCTCCC
>JALZJW010000138.1 GCA_030859565.1 Pseudomonadota bacterium | reverse complement strand
GCATTAAATGCGGCGAGGTATACGTCGCCGTCCGGTACCCAGCGGCTCTCAGGATGGCATCCAGCATGGCTACGCTCGAACCCTTGCCGTTGGTACCCCCAACGCTGATGACGCAATAGTGCGGGGGTTGCAGGCCCAGGCGTTCGAATACGCGCCGGACACGGTCGAGGCCGAGGTCGATTTGTCGTACATGCAATCCTTCTTGCCAGGCAAGCCAAGCGGCCAAGGTCTGAAAGCGCGGGGGCAATGCCGTGAGAATGGGTTGCGTCATGTGAGACCCTTAGGCGTGCGGACGTCCCGGTGCTGCTTGATACAGGCGCCGGGAAGCGTCAACACGCCTTAGAGTGCGGGCTGATGGGTAATAAGCGATAACAAGGACGTTATCTGCTCGCGCATCTCTCTGCGATCGACGATCATATCGACCGCGCCATGTTGCAGCAGGAATTCACTGCGCTGGAAGCCCTCCGGCAAAGTCTGACGCACGGTCTGCTCGATCACCCTCGGCCCGGCAAAGCCGATCAGCGCGTCGGGCTCAGCGATATTGATATCACCGAGCATCGCGAGGCTTGCCGACACCCCGCCCATCGTGGGATTGGTCAGCACCGAAATGTACGGAAGGCCGCGCGCGCTGAGCGCGGCGAGCGCGGCGCTGGTTTTGGCCATCTGCATGAGCGAAACCAGCGCCTCTTGCATTCTGGCCCCGCCGCTCGCGGAAAAACACACCAAGGGCGCGTCATGCTCGATGGCGGCATTGACCCCGCGCACGAAACGCTCCCCGACTACCGATCCCATCGATCCGCCCATAAACTCGAACTCAAAGGCGCCGGCAACGATGGTTTTCGATTGCACCCGCCCCATGAATACCACCAGCGCATCGAGCTCATCGGTGGCTTTTTGCGCTTGGCTCAGGCGATCCTTATAACGCTTGGTGTCCTTGAAGCGGAGAAAATCGATGGGCTCGATCTCCTTACCGATTTCAACGCGGGGTTCCGCATCCAGGAACCAATCGAGCCGCTGCCTGGCGCCCACGCGCAGATGATGGCTGCACTTAAGACACACGTTGAAATTGCGTTCGAGCTCGGCGCGATAGAGTACCCCCTTGCAGCCCGGACAACTGGTCCATAGACCCTCGGGAACGACGCGTTTAGTCGTTCCGTTGGTACGAATACGCGATGGAAGCAGCTTCTTAAACCAATCCATACCCCATTCCGAGCTCGTCATAGACTCTCCCGCACACGCCCCGGCCCCATTCCATCCATGGCCCCGCGCAGCTCTTGCATGAAGGCGCGCACGTCCCGTTCGAGGTTCGGGCCGTTGCCGAGCGCCTCGATGCGGGAAACCAAGGCGCTGCCCACGACCACTGCATCACTGATCAGTGCGATCCGCGCTGCGCTCTCCGCGTCCTTGATCCCAAAACCGACGCCAATCGGCAACGCGGTATGCCGCCGGATGAGGCGCAACTTATCGGCCACCGCCGAGGTATCGAGTTTATCACTCCCCGTGACCCCTTTCAGCGAGACGTAATAGACAAACCCGCGCGCCAGGCCGCAGATGCGCGCGACGCGTTCCTCGCTGCTGGTCGGCGCCAGAAGAAATACCGGATCGATCTCGTGGGCGCCCAGGATTTTAACCAGATCGTGCGCCTCTTCGGGAGGCATGTCGACGGTCAGGATACCATCGGCGCCCGCGCGCTGCGCTGCGCGCGCAAACACCTCGTATCCCATGACCTCGATCGGGTTGAGATAACCCATTAACACGATCGGCGTGCGCGTGTCGCTTGCGCGGAATTCCCGGACCAGATCCAACACCGTCCGCAACGTGACACCGCGCCGCAGAGCGCGTTCGCTCGATCGTTGAATGACCGGACCGTCGGCCATGGGATCGGAAAATGGGACGCCGAGCTCCAATATATCGGCGCCGCCCGCGACCAGCGCCCGCATGAGCACCAGCGTTTGCTCCGGTCCCGGATCGCCCGCGGTAATAAAGGGAACTAAGGCTTTACGGCCGCGGGTGCGGAGCGCGTCGAAACAACGGCTCAGACGGCCCATGACGCACACCACTCCTTGTCAATCACAGTCAATCACAGCGTGATTCCTGCGCGCGTCGCGACCGTGTGGATATCTTTATCCCCGCGTCCCGAGAGGTTCACGATTATGATTTGCTCGCGTTCCATCCGCGGGGCGAGCTTGGCCGCAAAGGCCAGCGCGTGGGATGACTCCAGGGCCGGAATGATGCCTTCGATGCGCGTCAGATCATGGAAAGCCGCGAGGGCTTCCGCATCGGTGATCGCTACGTAGCTAGCACGCCCCGTGTCCTTTAACCACGCGTGCTCGGGACCCACCCCCGGGTAGTCGAGCCCGGCCGAAATGGAATGGGTTTCGATGATTTGACCGTTGGTATCTTCCAGGAGATAGGTGCGGTTTCCGTGTAAGACGCCCGGGCGGCCGGCGCACAAGGAGGCCGCATGGCGTCCGGTCTCTAATCCGTCACCGGCGGCTTCGACCCCGTATAAGGCCACGGAATGATCCTCGAAAAACGGGAAAAACAATCCCATGGCGTTGGAGCCGCCTCCCACGCAGGCAATCAAGGCGTCCGGCATGCGGCCGGTTCGTTCTTGACACTGGGCGCGCGCCTCACGCCCGATCACGGCTTGGAAGTCACGCACCAGCATCGGATAGGGATGCGGGCCCGCCACCGTGCCGATGATATAAAACGTGCTATCGACGTTCGTCACCCAATCGCGGAGGGCTTCGTTGAGCGCATCCTTGAGCGTCTTGGATCCCGATTCCACCGGTATGACGCTCGCTCCCAAGAGCTTCATGCGGTAGACATTGATCGCCTGCCGTTGGATGTCTTCCGAGCCCATATAGACGACGCACTCCACACCCGCGCGCGCCGCGACCGTGGCCGTCGCCACCCCATGTTGGCCGGCGCCCGTCTCGGCGATGATACGGTGCTTATTCATGCGGCGCGCGAGTACGGCCTGCCCCACGGTGTTGTTGATCTTGTGAGCACCGGTGTGGTTCAGATCTTCGCGCTTTAGAAATATCCGTGCCCCGCCTAAACGTTGCGTCCAGCGCTCGGCTAAGTAAAGCGGGGAAGGTCTGCCCACATAATGCGCGAGATCGGCATCGATCTCGGCGACAAACTCCGGATCGCGGCGAAATCTCTGATAGGCGTCCTCGAGCTCCTGCAATGGCTTCATCAAGGTTTCGGCAACGAAGCGGCCGCCATAGACGCCGAAATGCCCGCGCCGATCCGGAAGCGTGTCGCTGAGACGGGCGTCCGCCATTGCCTTGCTTATCATGTCAACCGAGCCTTGCATCCCGAACCGTGCGCATGAATCGCCGTAGTTTTTCCTCGTCTTTGATTCCCCCGGCCCTCTCCACCCCCCCGCTCACATCCACGGCGTAGGGTCGGGCAGCCGCGATCGCCGATGCGACATTATCAGGACTTAATCCTCCTGCCAAGATAATCGGTTTCTCCAACTGTTCCGGAATCGCTGCCCAGTCGAATGTCTGTCCGGTGCCCCCCGGCAATCCGGTGACAAAACTGTCCAGCAGCAAGGCACTCGCATCCGCGTAAATCCGGCAGAGCGCGTGTAAATCGACCCCCTCCCGGACACGGATAGCCTTCACATAGGGTTTCCCGAAGCTCCGGCAATACTCCGGAAGTTCATCACCGTGGAACTGCAACACATCGAGGGCGACGTGCTTCAAGACCGCGCGGATCTCGTCTTCTCCCGTATCCACGAACAAGCCCACCCGCGTCAGGAACGGCGGCAATCCCGCTAGGATCTCAAGGGCTTGGCCGGTGTTCACGGCCCGCGGGCTGTGCGGGTAAAACACCAAACCGATGGCATCCGCCCCGTGCTCGGTCGCGGCCCAGGCGTCGCACCCGCGCGTGATCCCGCAGATCTTGATCCTAACCCGTGCCGTAGGAATTTTCTGCGTCCTCGTCACCGTCTTCGGCCTGCGCGGGAGCGCTAAAACGGCAGCATCATCGGGACCGGAGGCGAAATGCCGTCGGTCTCCGGATAACGCACCGCCATGAGGTACAACCCCTCGGGCGTGGCCGTCACGCCACCGAGGCTGCGATCGCGGCCTGCCAGCACTTCGCGGGCCCATCCGCTCGCGGCGTCGCCGCGACCGATGGTCAGCAGCACCCCGGCGATGTTGCGAACCATGTGATGCAAGAAGGCATTGGCCTCGATTTCGATCGCCACGATCGGGCCGCTGCGCCGGACCTCGATACAGTGCACCGTTCGCACCGGGGTCTTGGCCTGGCACTCCGGCGATCGGAAGGCCGAGAAATCGTGCTCACCGCGCAAGCACAGCGCCGCCTCGCTCATCCGCTCGGCGTCGAGCGGCCGGCGTTCCCAGGTTATTTTCGACGCCCATAACCCGGAGCGCCCGGGGCGGTTCAAGATCAAATAACGATAGCGCCGCGCGATCGCGGAGAAGCGTGCATGGAAATCGGCACGCGCCTCTCGAGCCCACAGCACACACACGTCAGGCGGAAGGTTGCTATTGGCGCCGAACACCCAGGAGCGCGCCTCACGGCGGGCATCGGTTTCGATATGAACGACCTGTCCGAGCGCGTGCACCCCGGCATCGGTCCGCCCGGCGCAATGCACCCGCAAGGGTTGATCGGCGACCCGCGACAACGCCTCCTCGATACAGGCCTGCACGGTCCGTGCGCGCGGCTGGATCTGCCAACCACAAAACCGACTTCCATCGTATTCGACACCGAGGGCAATCCTCACAGGCCGCCACCTGAAGACCTTGAGATGCGCGCCCGCAACGCCCGTGCAGGCCCCGCCCTACGCTCCAGCCGCTAGCCTACCTGCTGGAGGAGTTGCGTGGCCTCCTGACGTTGTTCCTCGGCGCCGTGCTGCACCACCTCCTCCAAGATCGACCGCGCGCCTTCCGCGTCACCGAGCTCGATATAGGCCTTGGCCAGGTTCAGCTTGACATCGACGTCCGCCGTCGTGTCGGCCTCATCCTCTGTGCCGCTCTGCTCAGCCTCGGCCTTGTTTATCGCCTTGTACAGATCGCTGGTATCTTCGGGCGACAAACCGAATTCGGCGCTCAGATCCATGATATCCAAAGGATCGGCGTCCTTCCCGGGCGGTGCTGAGGGCTCGGCGTCCAGGGTCACGTTCGTTTCCCCGGAGATCACCGGTTTGTCCTCTTCGATTTTCTCGAACGGGAAATCAGACAAGTCAAATTCGATGCCGTCATCGCCGTCAACCGCGGCGGTACGCGTATCAAAGTTCGCAAGCGTATCGTCCATCGGCGAGCGTCTGGGCGCGTCTATCTTTGCAGGCGGATCCTTCAGCCAGGAGGAAAGCGTGCGCTCGCCAGGCAGTTCGTGCGTCGCTTCCGGTCCGGTTTCTCCGGTAATGTCCACGACCACGGGGCTCATCGGCCGGGTCATTTCGTCAGAAAAATCGCCAGCGAGTTTAGCAACCCGTACCGTGGTGTCTCCGGGCGACTTGGCCCCTACTTCAGGCGCCGTGATATCGATGAATTCAGGCGCCTCGGTATCCTGCGCGGACGGTGATGTCACATCGATTATCTCTGTATTGGATTCCGCCGCGCCTGCCGACCCATCGACGCCGGTCCCGGTGGGCGCCGCATCCAACCACTTGGTGATCCCGAGATCGAAATCGGTCCTAACGCTCGGCTCGGCGGTCGTAGTGCTTGCACTCGCGACTGTGTCTCCGGGCCCTCTGCGCGGCTGCTCCGTCACGCCGATATCCATGAATTCACTTTCTTCCACATCCACACTCGCCGCTGCCGGCTCGTCGGCAAGCAGCGGTTGGTTGGGTGAGAGCGCCTGCCACATCGCCGTGGCGCGTTCCCAAAGTCTGCCTTGGCCACCCGTGGCGTCACGCAATTCCTTGGCGCTTTTTGCAAACGCCGCCTTTTTTCCCGAGGCGTGATATACCTCGAGCAGTTTGAGTTTGTAGGCAGGTTGATTGGGATCCGCGGCGATGGCCTGGTTGACCAAACGCTCAGCTTCTTCAAATCGCTCGTAGGTTAAGTAAACGTCGAGGTCCGACAGCGGGTCCTCGATATTCTCCGCGATTACGTCCGAGGCGGGCGAGGCAGCGGACTGACCGTCCTGGGTGAACGCGCCCGCTGGGGCTTGCCGCATTCTAAACGTTCCGCTGTCCTCCGGGCTTGCGGGCCGGACCCCCACCGGCTCGAAATCCTCGGCCACGGGCTGACCGTCGGACGCTCCGCGCTTCTTAAACGCCATCGCCGCGCCGACAACGATGACCACCAGTGCCGCGACGCCGCCGATGAGCCCAAGGTTTCCTTCCGGAAGGATATCCGTCAGCCCTCCGCCATCGGGCGGCGCTGGGGCGTCCGGCGTCGGCGGGGGTAACGGCGCCGCGACCTCGCTTTCGGGTTCGGTCGTTTCCCTGGGAATTGGGGGAGGCAATGACGATTCCGGTAACGCGCTGGATTCGGCGCCTAGGGCCGGTCCAGGTTCAGCCACGGGAGTCTCCTGAGATGGTGGTTGTGACGGAGCGGTGGCGTCGGGTGTCGCGCTCGGGGATGGCTCGGTAACCTTCGGCGTCGTCCCCGATTCCCCAACCGAGGTCTCGGGACTGGCACCGGCGCTTACAGGCGGCGCCGCCGCGGTCTCGGGGGTGGCGCGATCAGACGGCGTAGCTGTCTCCGGTGCGACGGCTGCGCCAGCGGCCTTAGCCTGTAGTGCGGCGAGATCGGCGTCTTTAATCTCGATCTGCTTGCGCAGCAGCTTGATGATCTCATCCGCCTCCGTGAGTTTACTGTTAAGCTCGACTATTTCTTGCTTTTGCGAGGCCACTGTTTCCTGCGCAATGGAGAGGCCCTGAACGACATTCCCAGGCGCGAGCGATTGCGGCGCCGCGCCGCCCGTCGCGGCTAATAGCTTGAGCTGAGCTTCATCCTCGGCGGGACCTGCGGCTACGGCCGGTGTCCCGGCCGCGCCCGAAGACGACACTTCGCCCGCGGGTTGCGGCTGTGCGGTGGCCGCGACTCTCTGCCGGTATTGCTCCCACAATGCCGAGTGTCTGCTCACAAGCTGCATCGCTTCGCGCTGAGACATCCGCGCGCTGTCCCCGCGCGCGGGAAGCCGTAGCACGGCGCCGCGCTTCAACGCATTGATGTTGTTGTCCAAGAAAAAGGCGTTAGGGTTGGCGTGCAACAACGCGGACATGATCTGTTGCACCGACAGGCTCGGGTCGGTGCGGACCGACAGCGCGATCTCCCACAAGGTGTCCCCCGATACCGTCGGACCGTAGCTGCCCCCGGCGCCGAGGCCGGCGCGCTCCGCCGCCAGCCTCGCCGCGCGCTGCTCGGGTCGCCACGGAGGCGTGGTGCTCTTGTCCCTCACGATGGCGCCGCGAGGCGGTTCGCGCCGCGCGGTTTCGGGCCTCGTGGGTGCTAAGCTGCTCCGTCCCTTATACGCAGGCGGGTCCAGCAACGCCGCGTATTCGCGAAACAGTCGTCCCTTGGACCAGTTGACCTCAATCAAGAAGTTGATAAACGGTTCGCGGATGGGTTCCGTGCTGGTGATCTTGATGTAGTCCGGGCCATCGCGGGTCTCCACGACCTCGAAGCGCAGCTGCGACAGAAAGGCCGGCCGCTCCAAACCAGCGCGCCTAAATCGCGCCACGTCGGCCAGTTTGACCGTGAGCGCATCGAGCTCTTCGGCCTTGGCATTGATGATTGGCACCGTGGCGTAAAACCGTTCGTTGAGCTGCGAGCGTTTTTGCAGATCGCCAAGGCCAAGGGTATACGCCGTGCTTGGGATACAAAGGAGTAGGAGAAAAACCAATCGATGAGCCATGTACGATACCTTATATTAGATAAAGCCTTTCGAGGCGTTTTGAGATCGCCGAGCTATTGACATAGGCACATTTAATTGTAAGAAAAAACCTATAAGCTTGCATGAACTATAGTTTATAAGTAACTTTTTACCAACATTTCCGCAATCTGGATACTGTTGAGTGCGGCCCCCTTACGCAGGTTGTCCGACACCACCCACATATTCAAACCCCGGGGGTGAGAGATATCCTCGCGGATCCTGCCGACATAGACCGCATCGCGCCCCGCGGCGTCCGTCACGGCGGTGGGATAACCGCCAGGAGCGGGCTCGTCCAGCACGGTAACCCCTGCCGCACTGCGGAGTACGGCCCGCGCCTCTGGCGCTGTCAGCTTCCGTTTGGTCTCCAAATGAATCGCCTCGGAGTGCCCGTAATACACGGGCACGCGCACCGCGGTTGGATTCACCAGGAGACTTTCGTCTTCCAGGATCTTACGCGTCTCCCAAACCATCTTCATCTCTTCCTTGGTATATCCGTTGGCTTGAAAATCGTCGATGTGCGGTAACACATTAAACGCGATTTGCCTTGGATACACGTGAGTGCGCACCGGCTCCCCGTCAATTATCGCTTTGCTTTGGATCGCAAGCTCGTCGATCGCTTCCCGACCGGTGCCTGAAACCGATTGATAGGTACACACATTGATGCGCTCGATACCGGCCGCATCGTAGATCGGTTTAAGCGCAACGACCATCTGAATCGTCGAGCAGTTTGGATTCGCGATGATCCCCCGGTTTGTGAACCCGCTGACAGCATGAGGATTTACCTCCGGAACCACAAGCGGAACATCGGTTTCGTACCGAAAACGTGAGGTGTTATCGATCACGACGCAGCCCGCCGCCGCCGCCTTGGGTGCGAAGATCTCCGACACGCTGGCGCCGGGCGAAAATAATCCGATCTCGACGCCGCTGAAATCAAATGCGTCGAGATCCAGCACCACCAGCGATTCACCATTGAAGCGAACCGTGTTCCCCGCCGAGCGCCGGCTCGCGAGCGCGTAAATGTTTTTTACCGGGAAGCGACGCTCGGCGAGGATCGAAAACATGGCCTCGCCCACCGCCCCGGTGGCCCCAACCACGGCAACATTGAATTCCCGGCTCATCCTTCCACTTCAATCATCGACATACTCTCCGATTCAGAGCGCATTTACCACCGCGTTACCCATTTCTCCCGTGCCGGCGCTGCTCTCCCCAGGAGCCGCGATATCCTGCGTGCGGACACCTTGACGCAACACACCCGCCACCGCGCGCTCCACCCGTTCAGCCATTAGCGGAGCGCCTAGAGAATACTGGAGCATCATGGCAACCGAGAGAATCGTACCCAAGGGGTTCGCGCTATTTTGACCGGCGATAGCGGGGGCGGAACCATGGATCGGTTCATAAAGCCCCTTTCCGCTTTGGTTCACGGAAGCGGAAGGTAGCATCCCGATGGATCCCGTCAGCATCGCGGCCAGGTCGGACAGTATATCCCCGAACAGGTTCGGCGTGAGCAAAACATCGAATTGCGTGGGGCGCCGCGCCAACTGCATCGCCGCATTGTCGACGTACATGTGGGTTAGCTCGACGCCGGGAAACTCACTGGCTACATCAACGACGACCTGCCGCCAAAGCTGGCTTGCTTCGAGCACGTTGGCTTTGTCGACCGAGCACACTCGCCCGCGACGCTGCACCGCAAGCTTAAATGCCACCCGAGCGATGCGATCTATCTCCGACTCGCGATAGACCATGGTGTTGAAGGCCTGACGCTCGCCTCCCGCAAGTGTCCGAACGCCCCGCGGTTCCCCGTAGTAGACATCTCCGGTTAGCTCGCGCAC